>PHAG01000001.1:300000-456293 GCA_002841625.1 Firmicutes bacterium HGW-Firmicutes-1
TACAAAGGTAAATAGTATTACTCCTGACCAGCAAATAGTCACTCTGTCAAATGGTGAGCTACTACATTATGATGCTTTGATTATTTGCACCGGTAGCTTTAACTTTATACCTCCAATGCCTGGGGCAGATAAAAAAAATGTTGTAAGCTTGAAAACTCTAGATGATGCAAACCAAATCAAAGAAATGGCTCAAAAAGCAAAAAAAGCCGTTATATTCGGCGGCGGACTACTTGGACTAGAATTGGGTTGGCAACTTAGAAAGTTAGATATTGAAGTAACTGTTTTGGAAATGATGGATCGATTACTTCCTAGACAATTGGATACGGAAGCTTCTGAGTTATTTGAAGAAAAAGTTGCTAAGACCGGGATAAAAGTCTTGAAGAATGTAGAGACAAAAGGCATTTTGGGCGATACATACGTCAGTGGCATCGAACTCGTTAGCGGTGAAGTCTTGGATGCAGATTTGGTTCTATTTTCTATAGGGGTTCGCGCAGATGTTTCATTGGCACAAGAAGCCGGTATCAACATAGATCGCGGAATTATCGTAGATGATTTTATGAGAACTAATTTTGATAACATTTATGCAGCCGGAGACTGTGCACAGCATAACAAAGTAAATTACTCCATTTGGCCAGAGGCTGTTGCTCAGGGGAAAATAGCTGGGCTAAATGCCTCTGATATTCAATCAGTTTACGAACCTGTTGTTCCTTTCAATGTTTATCACGGTATGAATATAAAATTATTCTCTCTTGGAGACGTTGGTGGCAACCCTACGCTTCATTATGATATGCATCGTGTCAAAATTGACGAAGATTTCGAAAAGTATTTTTTTGTGGACAATGTCATCACAGGAGGAATACTATTCGGAAATATCTCCAAGTCGACTAAGTTAAAAAAAGCTATTGCAAGTAAAATGTCTAAAGAAGATTTTCTTAAATTAATTTAATTTGTTGATGATAAGGCTGTCGACAAAAGCATTTTTTCTGATAGGTGTATTCATTATTGGCAGTAAGTGTTCATTTTTCTGGCCTTACCCTTCGGCCGGTCAGGCGAAAAATGAACACTTACTGCCTTTATATTAATCTTGAAGAAAAAATGCTTTTATCTCTGTTTCGTTAATTGATAATTAAGTCAATGTTACAAAACCTCCGCTTTCGCTACGGTTTCGTAACCGAATGCAAGCTGAGAATGGTACTAGGTGCTTTGATTTTCGTTTTTATTCCACGGTTTTATTTAGAAACTTGTTTTAGCTGTCGACTTTTGGAATGAGCTTGATAATTTTATCATCTGATCTATCTGGAACTCCTCTGCCATCCATATTACTTGTTGTTATATAAATTGATCCATCTTTTGCTTGAATAACCTCACGCAAACGTCCATATTCATTCCTCAACCATGACTCTACATTTTGTACTTCTGTTCCTTTTTCATTCAATGAGATAGTAAGTAGTTGTTCACCACGCAAAGCAGCAACAAGTAATTTTTCTTTCCATGGTCCTTGATTTGAGAAGGTAATACCAGACGGTGCCCAGGTATCTTCTCCGCTATGGATCAAAGGCTTTTGTATCTCAATTTGACTAGAGTCTTCATCCCCTTGAACGAGAGGCCAACCATAATTGGCTCCTGGTTGTATAATGTTGATCTCATCATGTGCTGTCTGTCCATGCTCTGATGCGTATAAGATATTTTCTTGATTCCACGTTAATCCTTGGGGGTTTCGATGACCTAAGCTATAAACCGGTGAATTAGGGAATGGATTATCTTCAGGGATTCCTCCGTCTAATTCAATTCGCAGTATTTTTCCAGCTGTACTTGTTGGATCTTGTGCCAATGCAGAATTTCCTGCATCGCCAGTTGTTATGTACAATCTCTGGTCTGGTCCTATCTTTAGCCTTCCTCCATTGTGAATTCGTCCACCAGGTATTTTATCCAGAAGTACTCGGTCAATGTAAGCTTTATTATTTTGTTCAACCAATCGGACTATACGGTTATAGATTTGAAACCCTTCTCTATATGAATGCATAACATACATATAATGATTTTGCGAATAGTTCGGGTCAAGCGCAATACCCATCAAACCACCTTCGCCTTGACTCACAAAAGGTGTGACAAATGTGATAAGTGGTTGTGGATTTAGTTTACCCTCCTCAATCAATCTAATTGCCCCAGACCGCTCAGTAAAATACACTTTACCTTCATCGCTTATTGCTATCGCCCACGGTATATTTAGATTTTCTACCATAACTTTAATTTCATAAGGAAATTCACTTGATGTGACTATATTGACTTTGACATTCACTGCATTACGCCCACGCAATATCAGATTAGACAATACAGTGTAAATGATTATGTTCATACCATTGTCCCCCAAACTCAAATAAATACATCATTGAATACACACTTTAATCATATTATGAGATATCTATTTTAATGATATGAAATAAGTTTAATCACAATCAAATATCATTACTGATACAGTTCTGAAGAGGGAATACAAGCTCAATGAATACTTAATAATAGAATGCATCTCTATTTGTCCAAGGATGCATTTTCCATTTATATTTCCACATTCTTTAATAAAGTACTGCGTACCTAGTAAATCCTAGTGTTTACAATCGTTTCAACAGTTACCAAGTCTCCACGTAGGTGGTGTAGTATTTTGAACAGATTCATCGGCACCGTTATACAACTTAGACGAATTGCATTTCAATAACGCAATCAAAACTAATTGCTTATTTGATTAATAAAAAATTACCTATTGTGATGCAGAATAATGAAATAGCAACGCTCATAAGTGTTCCTAATAGGTATTTCTCTGCAAAATTTTTATCTTCTAATTGTTTAAACCTTGCCAAACTTTTCGCAGCTAAAACAAATCCAATTGCTCCCAATTGTGCATTTAATCCAAGCGTTAGAATTATTATTCTTTCAAGAATTCCTATGAGATATCCACTGCTAATTAATTCTTCTTTCTTATCGGTATCTGTATCATTCTGAATTGAGAAAAACACAAAAACCTTCTTGATAAAAACAGCTGTTGGCGACAAGCAAATTATGTATAAGAGTATGTAAATAAGAATATTATAAACCTGCTTCCATTCGAGGTGCTTACTCAAAATATTCTTAATTGCATCTCCAATGATACTAAGGTCATTAATAAAGTGACTACACACCATAATTACCAAGATATGCAATATTTGATCAGTGATAAAAATTACAAAATCTTTCGATTTATGATCTGCTTTCTTTTTTCTCATTTTTTTTAGAATTTTGATCCGACCATAGTCTATAACTGCATGAATCACTACAATAGCACTAAAAATCAAGGCAATACTTCCAGTGGGACCAAAGCATAATAAAGGTAATAAAATTACTCCTGAATAAATAGCGCAATGTAAAAAGAAATACTTAATATCATTCATCTTTTTATGAGCAATTCTAGAACTTTGAAACACAAAATCTCCAAGCAAATGAGCTATTAATAATAATAAAATCTCCATAAATCACCTCTGATAATTTCTATAAATGAAAATAATTGTTGTTAAATCAATATTCCTAATTGACAAAATATTTGCACTCTTTATTATGTTATCAATGTTCTGCCTAGTTGTATTAGTAATATTTGAGATTTTTGTCGATATCCCCTTCTTAATAGTTGATTCAAGAAACATTTTCTCCTCATAAATGTTTTCTGAAAATATTTGAATAGGGTCATTTCCAATTGAAGCATTGTAAACATTCTTAAATACATCATTTTTACCCTTAGTAGACAAATAATAATTTATATGCCCCTTATCTTGAAGTAAATTTAAAATCTCTTGCAATCCATCCAATTCCATTACGTTTGCATCAAAAAACGGATTAGTTAATTCTACCAATAGGGAGACCTCATTTTGATATACACTTTGCTTTCGAGATAACAAAAAAGAGGAATTCAATAATGTATTAATATAAAAGTCATTATCACTATTTGAGTTCAATAAAACATTCCATCCAACTGTGTTATGTGCTTGCGAAATTGCTTCTCTTGCATTATGATATGCCGATCCATCCTGTTCCGAAGATGTTCCATTAATGATTTTTACATCCCATTCCCCAACTCCTATACCGCAACGTATTTGAAGTGGAGCTAGAATCATTTTAAGCAAACGATAATACATAACAGCAGAACTAGGATTTTTGAATAGACCCTGAACTTCGTCACCAGCGCTGAAAATAATGTCAAAAGTCAGAGATGGTCTAAAAATTTTGTTCAAAACATCTAGGCTCTGCTTTATGAAAAATTGTACTTCTTCTCTATTTTCTTTAGAAAGTTTTTTCGAATTTACTATATCTACCATAAAAGCGGTGTATCTCATTAAAATCACCTCCAAACTATATTATAGCACCCAAAAATAAAAACGCAACCTATTTTGATTGCTTTTTAAAAATGCAATAAAAACAGATTGCGTTACTAATATGATCATATATAGATTCTGCAAGCTTTACAATCCAAATGGTAGAAGAAGCCAAATACCCCTATTCTCCTGTTGCTTTAAATTGAAATTAACCATATATATAAATTAGTCCTCTATTTATATTCCCATAGTTTCAACTGAATCTGTCATCCTAGTTGAAATCAGGAATAAAATCAAGCCAATCACCAATAGTGGAATGATTGCAACCATGCCAAATCTGGGATTACCCGTAGTTTGAGTAGCAACCCCTACTAAGATAGGGCCAAGAATTGCTGCAAACTTACCAAATATATTATAAAATCCAAAAAATTCATTTGAACTGTTTTTAGGAATGATCTTGCCAAAATAAGATCTACTAATGGACTGTATACCACCAAGTGTCATACCTACAAGAATAGCCAAGATCCACATGTCAACAGCAGTTTGAATTGTAGCACCGATAAAGCAAACAATGATATAAACCACAATACCTACGGATATCATGATAGTCGTTCCAAGTTTTTTCGTTAGCCATCCATACAAAATTGCAAATGGAAAAGCTAAAAATTGTATGAGGAGCACTATTTCGATTAATAAGACTTCGTCAACAATATTAAGTGCCATACCAATCGGAATAGACGCTGTAATAATTGTATCAACTGCATCAATATAGAAAAAATAAGCTATTAAGAACACAAATACCTTTTTATAGCTTTTTATATTCTTAAAGGTTTTATGTAAGCGTGAAAAAGTATGCGCAATCGGTTTTTCAACGTTTTCAATATAGTAGTTTTGTTTCACGTTCTTAATCAATGGTATGGAAAACAAGGACCACCATATTATGGTAATGAAAAATGCTATAGAAATTGCAATGTTTTCTTTTAATTCTATGATATTAAAATGTGCTAAAACATAAAACGCAAATCCTGCAATGAAAGGTACTGTACTCCCAATGTACCCCAACGCATATCCCCAGGATGATACTTGATCCATTTTTTCCTCGGTAGTTACGTCTATCAAAAAGGCATCATAAAATACATTGGCGCCTGCATAACCAACTGTTGCAAAAATATAAGTTACAAAAACAACTTTCCAGCTTAGATTAGGAATACACAGCAAGAAACCTCCTACAATACCTATTGTTAGAAAGAATATAAACATTTTCTTCTTCTTTCCTTTATAATCTCCATAAGTTCCAAGTATGGGTGCCAATAATGCTACTATAATTGAGTAAATGGATTTTGCATATTGAGTATATGCTGTTGCTACAGAATTTGATAATCCATCCTCAATAGCTAAATTCATAAATAGTATTGGAAACAAAACGGTTAATACCGTTAGGGTGTATGCAGAATTGGCAACATCATAAAGTATCCAACTGCGTTCCTCTTTTGTAAAGTGTTTTAACATATAGCCTCCTCCTAATCGTCATATTTCAATTGTACATAAAAAACTTTCAAAAAGATAGTGTGTTTATTTTAGACTAAGACACATTAAGAACACAACTAAAACATATGCATAACACATTACGATAATATAATTATATTAACAAGTTAATAGAAAATACAATTTAATCCCCTCTCATTATAGCCAAAAAAGGAGAAACATCATGTTTCTCCTTTTTTCTGTCTATATATTAGTTTTAACTCACTTGAAAAATCATTTTACCATCTTCTAAATCTACCTTTATTTCATTTCCAGCTTTCACTTCACCTTTAATGAACTTTTCAGCAATTTCATCTTCAATGTATCTTTGAATCGTTCGACGAAGTGGTCTTGCACCAAACTTAATATCATAGCCCATTTCTAGAATATAATCCTTGGCTTTTTCAGAAACGATTAAAGTGATTGCTTTTTCCTTTGCATCTATGGAAAGCTCCTTAATCATTAGCTCAACAATTTGTCTTAATTCAATCTTATCTAATTCTGTAAATACAATTGTCTCATCAACTCTATTGAGAAATTCTGGCCTAAATACTTGTTTTAATGCTTCTTTTGTTTTTTCAGCCATAGAATCATATCCTGTCTTTCCAAAACCAATCCCATTTCCTTTGGTATTGGTTCCTGCATTTGACGTCATAATAATAACTGTATTTTCAAAATTAACAGTTCTTCCTTGACTATCAGTCAATCTACCGTCTTCAAGAATTTGAAGAAGCAAATTAAAAATATCTGGATGCGCCTTTTCAATCTCATCTAGCAAAATAACTGAGTAAGGTTTTCTTCTCACCTTTTCTGTTAATTGACCTGCTTGTTCATACCCAATATACCCAGGCGGAGCTCCAATAAGCTTAGAAACTGTATGCTTTTCCATAAACTCTGACATATCAAATCTAATGATTGCTTCCTCACTATTGAAAATTTCTGCTGCGAGTGCTTTGGTAAGCTCTGTTTTTCCAACACCTGTAGGTCCAACAAATATAAAGGATGCTGGTTTTTTCTTTTTCTTGAATCCAGAACGATTTCTTCTAATTGTTTTAGACAATCTGATTACAGCTTCATCTTGACCAATTACCCTTTTATGAAGTCGGTCCTCAAGATGCATAAGCTTATAAGCTTCATCCTCTGAAATACTTTGTACTGGAATTTTAGTCCAAGCTTCTATCACATAAGCAATATCATCAATTGTAATCTCAACATTTTTGCATTGATTTTCAATAGATAGAATTTTATCTGTAAGTCTTAGTTCCTTTACTCTACAATCTGCCGCTTTTTCATAATCATCGTTCGCTGCAGCTTCTTCTTTTTCCAAAACCACTTCCTTGAGCTCTTCTTTCAATGCTTCTAGCTCAACTAGCCCTTTGTTTTTCAAATTGGCTCTTGAACCAGCTTCATCAATGACGTCAATCGCTTTATCCGGCAAAAATCTATCACTAATAAATCTCTCAGACATTTTCACTGCGCACTCAATAACCTCATCAGATATAGTTACCTTATGATAATCTTCATAGTAATCCTTGATACCCTTTAATATTTCTATAGAATCTTCAATTGAAGGTTCGTCTACAATAATCGGTTGGAATCTTCGCTCTAATGCTGCATCTTTCTCAATATGCTTTCTATATTCCTCTAGGGTTGTAGCACCTATAATCTGAACTTCACCTCTAGCTAATGATGGCTTCAATATATTAGCTGCATTCATTGATCCACCTTCAGCATCACCAGCCCCAACAATATTGTGAACTTCATCAATAACCAGAATGATATTACCTTCTTCTGTTGCTTCTTTAATAATCGCCTTCATACGAGCTTCAAATTGTCCTCTAAACTGTGTTCCTGCTACGATTGCAGCTAAATCCAATAAATAAATTTCTGTATTTAATAGCTTTGCTGGAACTTGTTTTTCAACAATTCGCACTGCAAGACCTTCAGCTATTGCAGTCTTACCAACACCAGGTTCTCCAATAAGAACAGGGTTGTTTTTAGATCTTCTGTTTAAAATTTGAATTGCTCTGTCAATTTCTCTATGTCTACCAATAATTCTATCCACCGCATTGTTTTTTGCTTTTTCCGTCAAATTGATACCATATGTATCTAGGTTTTTTCTTTTTTTCTTCTTATTGATTGTTTTTGTTTTTGTTTTGGTTTTAGATTTTAGTGTACTTAAATCGTCATCATCCTCTTCAACCTCTTCTTGCTCACTATTTGAAGCAGGTGAATGGGACCCAAACATACCACTTAACAAACTTGAAAATGGATTCTTATTCTCACTATTGTTTTCTTCATAGATTGCATCTGATAACTCTTCCATATCTATATCTTCAAATAATGTACTCATTTGTTCATTTATATTATTAAAATCTTCAGGTGTCATTCCACTTTGTTCTATAATTTGTTCAAGTGGCGCAATTCCTTGCTTTTGTGCACATGGTAAGCATAAGCCTATTCTATTTTGTTTTCCATCAACGATTTTTGTTACATAAATCATTGCTGTATTGATATTACATGCTGAACATTTCATTTTATCACTCCTAATTACTAATCTATATGTCATGTTCTAACTAATTTATCACATTTATGTTTATAAGTCTATAAGCTAAGAAAATTATAATGATATGTTAATGGTTTGTTCATCTTTCTTAATTTATTAATGTATTATCCAAATATTGCCGATATACATATAAACAATCGTATAACCACACACAACGGATTAAAATGATTTTCAAGGAGGAAAAAATTATGTCTAATATTAATCAAGTATCTAATTTACAATCGACTATAGCGACTTCAATATCTGTCAAAACATCTGAAACGGTTAGAGAAGAAGTCCAATTAAACACGAATACTTCAACAGAGGATGTTATTTATAATGTTAAAAGTGATGAAAGCGCAAATCCAAAAAACTTCAAAGTAGACATGGAAAAAGTAAAGAACATGAAAGAAGAAACAGATAAAAGAATGGTTGACCTATTAACAAAATCAATTACCAAAGGTCATCTCAAACAATTAGGCGGCTTACGTGGTGTATTAGAGAAAATCCTTAGCGGTGAAAAAATTGAAGGACTAGACATTGAAATAACTGATGAGACAATCCAAAAGGCTAAAGAGGATATTGCTCCCGGTGGTTATTGGAGTCCCGAAAAAACTTCTGACAGATTCTTAGAATTTGCCAAAGCTTTATCCGGTGATGATCCATCAAAAGCAAATATGCTTCTTGATGCATTTAAAAAAGGTTATAAAGAAGCGGAAAAAATATGGGGTGGCGAACTTCCCGAGATTTCCAAAAAGACGTATGAATTGACGCTAGAAAAATTTGAAGCCTGGTCAAATACAGGGGACTCTGAATAGCATTCGACATAAAAGGAAAAAGAGAAACTTTGATGTTTCTCTTTTTTGGTTGCAAGCTTATTTCAATTTTCCATTCAAATATTAAGACGATTCATTCAATTCGAATCCATAGCTACCGCTGTTTCATTCCTAACCAAAACTTTTGGTATATCTAGTTCATCAACATAGTCATTCATAATCGATACATCTCCATATCCATGATTACTATTGATAAATTTTGCTGTTTTATAGTTAATAGATTCGAAGTCATAGGTTATTTTTATTCTACCCTTTGTTCTAACAAATTTCTCTTTAAAAGAAAGATTAAGTATGTTCTTTTTAACGATTACTTTAGGATACAAGATCTTTAACATTTTATAACAATGATAATAATTCATTTGCATGGAAAACCTATGATCTGTCCCAAAGGAAAAATCATCTATCAGCTTCTCCTTTTTTTTAATTTTCAAGGTTTCTAAATCAAATATAATTTTTTCAACCTTTCCTTCCGCTTTACCGATATCATTGTCTGTTATAAATGGTGAGCAGGTTCCATAGCTCATATATTCAGGTAAAACTTGTGCTTTTTTCAAGAAACCTGAGCCCTTCAAATTCAAAATTTCTTTAAGCCTAATTGTATTAATAAAACATCCTGTTTCAGGTACAACAACCGCATAAAGAGTATGATCTACAGAATATTCAAAGTATAGTGCTTTGATTACATTTAAGGGATCCCAGGATTCTAATAAGTCAGCTTTCTCAAAACAAGTATCTGTTTCGTAAGGATGCGAGATAATGCGATAATTAAGTCCTTTAGAACTGAAATATTCATCTATATAAGCAATACCATATTTCTTAAGGAATAATTTATTAAAATCCTCTTCTGAAAGCTTGAACTCATTCGCTAGACTATTTGCTTTATTTCCGTTTATAGATGGATCTTTATTTAAAATATCTATTTTATCATCCGAAAACTCTTTTGCATTCTTATCAATTATGTAAACACTCATCCCTTTACCTCCAAAAAAAGAATTTCGTTCATTTCCCTCATTTAAGAGGAATGAATTCCATTGTTCATTATATACCTGTATTCATTCTGGATTTTCTACTAGTTTTTCTACCGGCTTTTCTACTGACTGGTCAATTGGACCACCATTTAAGAATATTCGGAAGAATAGTATTAATCCACCCGTAAAAAAAATACCACCTAACAGCGACACTTGCATCCATTCAAATGTTTCTTGTTTCTGACTTGCAAAGGCTATCGTATAATAACAAAATGCATAATTATTAAATATCATTGGAAGTACTTCGCCTAAAGAAATAAGCAAAAAAACGATTACAAATACAGGAACCATGTACATATAGTATATCCCTGTACCTCCAACGAGGTAGTTAATTGATTTTAGGGCTATAGCTCCTAAAAGTATCCCTGAAATACTTCCAGTAAAAATATTCTTCAGTTGATTTGTTTTCCATCCACCTACTGTAAAGAGTACAAAAGGTATAAAAGCTGGCCATGTACTAGAATATTGAAGCAATCCAAGTAAATATAAAGTTACACAAACCCATACACTTGCAATGAATGCAGCTATAACAGTACCTTTTTCAATTTTCAACTTCTTTTTCATAATCAAAGCTCCTTTTTTGATTAAATCATTTTTTTATATTTAGGTTTAAATCAATGTCTTTTGCCAAGCGTTCAACAACTCCTTCTGGCGGATTAAATTCTAAGTCTGCTAGTGCCTGTGTTCTTGTTATCTCCCCTTTTCTAACAAGACTAGCATATTCCTCGTGGTACATTGTATGTTGCATTCTTTGTAAATCCATATAAGTATTGAGCCATACCATATCACAATTCGTAGTACGACCTGGATACGAAGTCTTCATTTGACGCCAATCAAACATTTCCTCACATTTCTTTCTCAAAATCACTTTATCCGTTTTGTTAAATTTAAATATATAAAAAGGTATTACAAGGATTTTATTTTTATCGACTGGAGTGTCAAGATCTTCTCTTGCTAAATATACTTTCTGTTTACTCATTGGTTTTTGACGCTCCATAAATTCATCAAAAAAAGCTTCATCTTCTTGGAATTCTTCAATCATTTCCTCCCAAAATTCCAATGCTGTTTCTTTATTTGCCATCATCGTAGCTTGTCCTTTTGAGTAACCATTGATAATTAAAGGAATGTCATATCTGTCAGCAATTTCTACTGCATTGGCATATAATATGCCCCCACAAACAAAGCAACTACTTAATCCTTTTACCTTTGATTGATTTGTATGTTTCCATAATTTCTTCATAAAAGGAGTATCGTGTTGTTTAATAATTAAGTCAACTTCTAATGCCTTACATAGCTTTTTAACATTATTTGTCGCTGTTTCATCTTCATATCCATGATCATTATGAAATCCTAAGGCCTTGAGTTTATACTTTTTAACAATTTCTATTAAAGCTACACTGCTATCAACACCACCACTCAAAGGAACCAATACGTCATATTTATTTCCTAATTTTTTATATTTCTCTAAACTTCTTAGGAGCTCCTCCTCATCTGCAAAATCTTTTGAATCATCGATGATTACAGAATGATAGTCTTTGCAATAATTGCACGTACCCTCTTCACTTATTTCAATTTTAGGAAAGGTATTTGGTAAAATACACTTTTTACAGGTTGTTATATCCTTTGTAGCTTTATCCCATAGAGCATTTATTTTACAAGTAAACTCTTCTTGTATGATTTCAATAAATGCTTGAATCGTCTCTTGCTTAAACAAATTTTTACTATAGGTTAGCATGATGTGTAGCTGACCTTCTACGATTACAATATTAAAATGAAGAATATAAGGTAGTTGATTTAATTTCCCGGAGGATAAATGGAGATTATCTACTTCAAATGTTCTATCTCCTGTTTGATGATCTAGATCACCTAGATAGTTATACCCGATTTGCGGAATAGGCAACTTATCAAAACCTTCATGTTTTTTTATATATTTTAAAATACCATAATGAAAGCCATTATTAGGAACCTTCTTTATTTGATTTTTTACTTCATTTATTCTCCTTAAGGGCCCTTCACTCTTTTCATCTAACGTAATTTGTAATGGATACATTGAAGTAAACCAACCTACTGTTCTTGTCAAATCAATGGAAGGATCTATTTCTTCCCGACCATGTCCTTCAAAATCAATGAGTAATCTATTATGACCCGTCCATTTGTACAAAGCTTCTGATATACATGTTAAAATAAACTCATGCCCATTAACAGCATATTCTAATGGAATGCTCTTTAATATCTTCTCAGATTCGTTCCTATTTAATGATAAAATAGAATCTACTCTTGATTCTTCTGTATTTGATAAGATTGAATCTGAATAGTCGAAGGGTATCAAAGGTATATCCTTCATTGCTTCTAAATTCCAATACTGAATATCCGCTTCAAAGTCATTGGCTCTCGCGTAAGTTTCTAAAGCATTGCTCCAGGCTCTAAAGGATGTTGTTTTACTTGGCAAATATAAATCCTTTCCTGTCTCTAATAATTCATAATATAAATTTAAATCTTCAATGATAATACCAAAAGAAACAAAATCGGTAATAAGGTGATGCATATAGATTGCAAGCGTTCCTTTATAATCATCCTGTATAAAATAACTTCCTTTTATCAACGGCGTTTGTGATATATAAAGTTCCATTTGTTTTTCAGAAATGATTTCCGCAACCTTTTCATCCTGTAAGCTTGTCTCTACTCCGGATAAATCATGAATCGTTAACATTCGATATTCTTTTTTTTCTTCAATTGTTTGAATCCATTTTGAATCTTTTTTCGTATAATAAGCTCTCAATTGATCATGATGATTTATAACGGCATTAAGTGCCTTTTCTAAATGGTTGATATGAATCAACCTATTCGTTTTGAGTAAAACATATTGATTAAAATGGGAAAAATCTTTAAAATGATCAAAAAACCAAGTTTGCGCTGGTGTTAACCCTATATCTCCTGTGTAATCCTTTTCTTCTTTGGCATCCTTTTCTTCTTTGGTATCCTTTTCTTCTTTGGATTCCTTTTCCGCTTTAGAATCAGTTCCTGCTGTGGAATTCTGAATAGCATTGGATTTTTGAATATGCTTTGCTAACTCTTCAATTGTGGGATGTTGTAATAAATCACTCGTTTTACATCCCAATCCCATTTTTCTTAATCTTTGGATGGCTTGAATGGCCAGCAAAGAGTTTCCACCCAAATTGAAGAAGTTATCATGAATACCGATTTCCTCTTTGGTTTTTAAAACCCCTGCCCATATTTCGCTCAAATCTTTTTCAAGTTGATTTCTTGGAGCTTTATATAGCTCACTAGTTTCTACTTCAATAGATTTATTTTGCAGAGATTTTCTATCAATTTTCCCATTTTGATTAAGCGGCATTTGGTCTAATTGAATGAATTTTGTTGGAATCATATAGCAAGGCATTTTTTCCGATAACTCTTTTCTTATTTCCTCTGCCAGAAGCTCCCTACTAGATACATAGTAACAGCAAAGATATTTTTCACTGTTTTGATCTTCTTTAATAACAACTACAGCCTCTTTTATTGTGTTTGTTTTCATTACATATTCTTCGATTTCACCACATTCTATTCGATAACCATTTATCTTAACTTGTTGATCCACTCTACCAATAAATTCAATAATACCATCTCTTCTTTTTCTAACAAGATCACCTGTTTTATATATTCTTTCCCCATTCACGTAGGGATTTTCTATGAATTTTTCTGTTGTTAAGCTCTCTCTATTTAGATACCCCCTACAAACGCCCTCTCCACCTATGTACAATTCACCAATCACACAATCAGGAACCAATCGCTTGTTTTGGTCAAATATATAGAGTTTCACGTTATCTGATGGAACACCAATTGGTACTGCTTTGTCTTTATCCTTTTCTTTATCATAAGCATATATCATACAACCTACAACTGTTTCCGTAGGACCATATTCATTGTATTGAATAACCTTATGGCTGAATTTCTTGTCAATTTCTTCTGCTACTTTTCTTTCAAACTCTTCTCCTCCAACAATAAAGGCTTTTAGTCTTTTTGCAGAAATACCTTCATTTATTAAAGCTTTCAGATGAGAAGGAGTTAGCTTTATGATGTCTACCTTATCTTCCAAAAGTATTTTGTCCAAACAAAAGTCATCATCCCCATACACTTCAATCGTATTACCAGATAATAAAGGAGTGAATATAGAGGTTACTGTTAGATCAAAGGAAATTGAAGAATAGAACGGAAATGTTAATCCTGTTTTATTCTCATCTCCATAATGGTTTATCGCCCAAGATATATAATTAACAACCCCTTTATGCTCTATCATAGCTCCCTTTGGTTTTCCTGTAGAACCAGATGTATAAATAATATAAGCCAAATCATTTGGATGATTTATTAAATTAAGGTTATCTTCGTTATGTTCATAATCAATGCTATCCTCTAGATATATTTTTACACCTTTGAAATAATCAACTGATTTTATTTCTCTTTGAGTAAGTAAGATATCCGTTCCACTATCTTCAAGTATGAGTTTTAATCTTTCATCCGGATACTTAGGATCTATAGGTAAATATGCTCCACCCGCTTTTAATACAGCAAGCATTCCTATAATACATTCAATAGAACGATTGGCCATAATCCCAACAATGTAATCCTTTCCAACACCATCAATTCTTAACCGCCTAGCCAGTTGATTCGCTTTCTTATTTAGCTCATCATACGATATGCTTTTACCTTCACAAGAGATTGCTATTTCACTTGGAATTTGTTTAACCTTTTCCTCAAACAATTCATGAATGCATTTGTTATAAGGATGATCTACTTGTGTTTGGTTATATAATGTAAGCTGTTCATATTTTTCTTCATCTGATAATAATGGAAGATCCGAAATAGGCATATTGATATCCGCAACAATTCCTTCTAGCAAAACATTAAAATGTTTTGACATTTTCTGAATTGTTTCTTCATGAAAAAGATCAGTATTATAGTTAAACTTTCCATGTAAATAATCACCCGTATCCTCTAAGGTAAGGATCATGTCAAATTGCCCTTCTTGCTGTGGAAGTGGATATGCCTCAAAGGAAACACCCTTTGACGCATGCCTTTGATTTCCGTTAAAATTTAAGTATTCAAATGTAACCTGAAATACAGGTGAGCGGCTTGGATCACGTTTTAATCTTAACTTATCAACCAACAAAACAAATGGATAATCCTGATGCTTTAAAGCGTCTGTTATTGTTGTTCTAACTTCTTGTAGTAATTCTTTAAAAGATTTATCATCATGAAACTGAACTCTTATTGCTACCATATTAACCAGATAACCAACAATCTGATCAAAGTTTGGCTGCGATCTTCCGCTAACTGGTATTCCCACAATAATATCATCTTGCCCAGAATAACGATGAAGAAATAATTGTAGTACCGCCTGCAACATTACAAATAGCGTTACCCCTTCCTCTACTGCACATTTTTTTAATGCTTTTGTCATCTCTTTATTTATTGTAAAAGGTATAGATGATCCGTTATATGTTTGAACAGGTGGTCTTGGTTTATCAATCGGCAAACTTAATGTGGATAATTCACCTTGCAGTTTGTCTTTCCAAAACGCCCAGTGTTCCTCATTCATCGTACTTTCTACGGTCTTCTTTTGCTTGTTAACGAAATCTATATACTGTATCTCTCCTAGTGATGATAATGTGTTGTCACCACTCACTTCACCTTTATATAATTCCCAAAGCTCTTCGTTCATCAATAATAGCGTATGAAAGTCAGATATAATATGATGTGCACATATTAAAAGGATATCATGATCTTCTTTACAAAAAAGATGTACTCTAAATAGAGGTCCTTTTTCTAAATCAAAGGGCTGTCTATGGGTTTTTAATGCAGTATCGTATAATTGCTCTTCACTAAGATCTGCAACATCTAATTCTTTAAAATATACTTGTTGATAACCATGTACAGTCTGCACTGGTTCTCCATCCCTATCAGAAAAAGTAGTTCTTAGTGAGTGATGTCTATTCACTAGTTTTTGAAAGGATCTCCTCAATGCCTTTATGTCTAACTTAGACTTAATCTTAAGTGGAAATGCAAGGTTGTATGCTATGCTATCAGGAGCTTCTTTAAATAAATACCATAATGCCTGCTGACCATAAGCTAGTGAGTACTCAAAAGTTGACTCAGATGCTTTTTGCAATAATAATTGTCTTAAAATTTCACGGTTATCAATTGATATTTCTGGTTTCATATTATATACCTTCCTTTATTTGATCTAATAAATTGGTTACCTCTTCATCTGTTAAGTGTTCAACATCTAGTAAAAGCTTAACTGCTACTTCAGCCTCTAGCTTTTCACTCTCTTCCTTCATACTACTATCCTCAGTAACGATCCTACTTGTCTTAAATAATGCTAAATCAGCATCCTTTAATAATCTTTCTACATCCTCCTCTGAAATCATGTCAACATTCGTTAATAGTTGCGCCGCATCTTCTGGCTTTATTTTCATAAAGTCGTTTGATAGGTAGTAATCTTCTTTATGATTGATTGGTTCTTTTATATGATTGATTGGTTCTTTTAAATTATTGACTGGTTCTTTATTAATCTTGTTTGATTCTTTATTAATCTTGATTGGTTCTTTATTAACCTTGATTGGTTCTTTATCAATCTTTATTAGTTCTTTACCAATAGATTCTTTATTACCAATAATCTCTTTTTCAATATTTGTAGACTCTTCAATATTATTTTCAATAGAATATATGAATTCATCTATACCAAACAATTCTGAGAGTTGGTCTCGATATAATTCAAGAAAATATTGAGTTAACTCAGTAATCGTTCTGTATTCAAATAAAAGTGTTTTTGGTAATTGTCCAAAGCTTTTTTCTAATTCATTGGTAAATTGCATAATCATAACTGAATCGACACCGTATTTCTCTATTGGAACATCTACTTCAATTCGCTCTATTGGGAGTTTAATTTCCTTTGACATCAACTCCATTAAATAGAATCTCGTTCTTTCTTCAATAACTTCTTCAATTGATGAATGGTTATGACTTTCCGTACTCTCAATTAAGATGTTCCCTGTCTTATCTATACTACCGAATTGAGTTGTAACCTCACCCTTAAATGTTTCGCTCTTAAATGACTCACTTTCTACTATTCTGGAAACTTCTAATAATTTATCAATCTCTTTGTCAACATTTAATTGTGATGTTTGCCTCGTGATACTTGGATAACTTTTTTCAATTGTACCCGGTACCCAATATCTTTCCTTGGCAAATGGATACGTAGGTAAAGAAATTTTCTGTGGCAATTTATCTCGATACATATGTTTCCAATTTAAGTCAACACCACTGACCCAAAGTTCTGCAAGCATCTCAAGTTCATTATTTTGCATTAAGTCTTTTATGAATTCCTTTCCTTTTTGAACATTTAACAATTTCTCAATTGTTTGTTGAATATGTTTTTTGTTTCCAATATAGATGTTTTCTTGATTGCTTTTGCCTCTAAGATACTCTGTAACTTGTTTTATAGCCTCTGGAATAGTATAAGCAATCACTGCCAAGCGTTCATCTAATGCTTCTCTACCAACTTGTAATGTATAGGAAATGCTTTCTAAACTTGGTGTTATGGTTTTATGCTCAAGCAAATTGCTTAAGGATTTTATAAGACGAAAGGCATACTCCCTCAATCTATTCGTATTGCTTGCTGATAATATTAAAATATATGGTTTTTGTTCCTCTTTTCGATCTGGGTATGCATTTTGAACATATTCTTCAATAATCATATGGGCATTTGCTCCCCCTGCACCAAATGCACTGATACCAGCCCTTCTTGGAATTTTTCTTCCCTCAATATCAGGTTGTTTCCATTCTTCAAATTTACTTTGAACAAAGAAAGGTGATGTACTAAAGTTAATATTTGGATTTAATACTTGCGAATGAATTGATGGAACAAGTTCTTTATATTTCATTTGCAACAATACTTTTGTTAATCCTGCTATACCTGCTGCTGATTCAAGATGTCCGACATTGGATTTTACCGATCCAATAGAACAATATTGTTTATCCTTAGAATTTCCAAAGGCTTTCATTAATCCCGATATTTCCACTGGATCTCCTAAGGATGTTCCTGTGCCATGGGCCTCAATATAGCTTATAGACCTCGGTTCAATACCCGCTCTTTTTATTGCCTTATCAATTAAGGTACCTTGTGCATTCGGATTTGGAATTGTATACCCGTTCGTTTTTCCTCCGTGATTTATACTACTACCTTTTATCACACCATAAATTAAATCTTTGTCTTCTATCGCTTTATGTAATGGTTTTAAGATCACTGCACCTACACCTTCACCAGGAACATAACCGTCCCCACCTTCTCCAAAGCTTCTACATTTACCATCCGTAGATACAAACCTACCTTGGCTTAAACCAATATATTTATTTGGATGTATTGATAAATTCACACCACCTGCAATTACGATGTCGCTATCACCACTACGTATACTTTCACATGCAAGATGAATTGCTGTAATAGAGGAAGAGCACATCGTGTCAATAGCTATACTTGGCCCGCTTAGGTTTAAACAATAGGATACTCGATTTGCTATAGATGCAAACGATGAGTTTAGTGCCATTATATTTCCTTTTATAGATTCTTCTACTCCATACATCTGGTAATGTCCATTCATAACACCTACAAATACGCCTACACAACTTTGGCTCAATACTTCTTTTGTATACCCGGCATCTTCAACTGCATTCCAGGCGGTTTCTAAAAACAACCTTTCCTGAGGATCCATAAGCTCTGCTTCTTTTGGTGAAATGTTGAAAAATAGTGGATCAAACATATCTACATCCTCTAGGAATCCACCCCATTTGGTATAACATTTTCCCTTTTTATTTTTATCTGGATCGAAGTATTGGGAATGATCCCATCTATCAAAAGGTATTTCTGTTATACAGTCTTTTCCATTTTTCATATTATCCCAAAATTCTTCAAGATTTTTTGCCATAGGATATCTGCCACTTAAGCCTATAATTGCTATATCTTTATTTACCCCTTCTTTTTGGGCGATTTCCGTATGCTGAAATCTAGGCTTCTGAATCGTAAGTTCCTTTCTTTCCATAAACGATTCTTTTTTTTGTATTTGATTCTTTTCTATTGCAATACCTATTTTTTCAATTAATCTTTCCTTGTGATGATTCATAAAATAATTTGTCAATTCCTCGATGCTTTTATATTCAAATAGCAATGTTTTAGGTAGTTCACCAAAGTTGTTTTCAAATTCTTTATTTAAGCTCATGATCATTACAGAATCTATTCCATAAATTTCAAATGGTTGAGCTGAAATGATCTTAGCAACTGGCAATTTTATTTCGTTTGATAATAATTCTTTAAAGAATATTTCTGACTTTTTAAATAATAGTTCGTCTTGTCTACTAGATAAATTAGTATTACTAAGGTTTTCTATGGTGTGACTATTTTTTTCTGCTTCAAGCATACTTTTAATCCTAGTTTTATCGCCAGAGAGGACAAGCATATTTACGACTCCAAGCTTCAATCCATCTTGAAGTGCTTTCATGCCACTTTCAAGGTCCATTGGTGTTAGGCCCATTTGATCTTCCATGCTCTTTTCTATAGCTTTATCAACCTTCATTCCACCATCTTTCCACAATGGCCAATTAATTGATAACGTGATGCCCGATCGTTTACCAAAAGCTTTGAGCTTGTCTCTTTTTTTACAATAATAATCTGTAAAACTATTTCCAAAAGCGTAATCACACTGTCCCACATTACCTAGCTTTCCTGCTGCAGATGAATATACAACAAAGAAATCTAGATTTTCATTTTTAGTTGCTTGATCTAAGAATAGCGTTCCGTAAACTTTAGGGGCCAATACAGCTTCCATTTCCTCTTTAGTCTTCTTAAACAAAAAGGCATCTCTTAATATTCCCGCACTATGTATTACCCCATTAATTTCTAAATAGTGTTTTTTCGCTTCTGATATAAGCTTTTCAACTTCATTCTTTTTAGAAACGTCCGCTTTCACATAAACTACTTCTGCACCAAGTTCCCTAAGCCTTTGAAGTTCTTGTTCTTTTATATCATTCAATTCTGATCTTCCACTTAGGACTAACTTTGCATGAAACTCTTTTGCTAGAAACTGTGCTGTAATGATTCCAAGTCCTCCTGTGCCTCCTGTTATAATGTATACTCCTTTATTCTTAAAATTCATCAATTTCTTATTCTCACTAGGAGGATCTAACTCTTCAAATTCTTTTACATATCTTTCATTATTTTTATACAGCACTTCTACACCATCGTCTATTTGCGCTTCTTCTAATGCAATATGAAAAAGATCGGATTCTGATGGGGAAACAACTTCTACGCACTTGCATTTCATGTTTGGATTTTCAATAGATATTGTCTTAAACAGTCCACTTAACCCTGCATTTTGGGGTTGGCTTTCTTGCTCATTGGATTCATAGCAATAGATTAGTTTTATTATCTTTGTTAGTTTTTGTTCCATCAATGCTTGCAAAAGATATAAAACAGAATAAGCGCCTTTATCCAACTGTTCTTCTATGTTTCCTCCATCGTTAAATTCTTCTTTATTCCACATATGTATGATGTTATCTGGTATACATCCTTGTTCTTTTAATTTTACTGCCAGCTCTCTATAATGATCTTTATTTTGTGGATCGATTTCATATGTAGAATTGTCTAATTCATGAAAATCTTCACCTGGTAGGACTTTTATTAATTTTCCTTCCAATTCCTTCATACTATTATTTGCTATTTCATTAGATAGAACTAATATTGTACTACCCTTTTTATTCTTGTTAGGGTCATCTTTTGAAGCCATTTTCCAGTGATCTGTAAAATAAATGGTTTTATTTCTATTACTAGTGATAGGTAGTAAGGATCTAAGCATTAGATTGTTTATCTTTACAAGCTTCGCACCTGACATGTCCGTTATGCTAATATCATATTTTTTAATGCCACTTTTTGCATAGCCCTCTACTAAAACAACATGTACATAACACTCATCTTTCATAGTGTTTATTAGCTCTATTTCTTCTATAGAAAAAGGTACGTATAACGCTTCTTCATCATCAGTGGTTTTTTTTGTTATTCCAATCACCGCTTGTAATGCTCCATCTATGATTGAAGGATGAAGTGTAAATTGATTAAAGTCATTTATTAATTTATTTGGCAGCTTCAGGTGCACTAAGGCTTCCGTTTCTCCTGAAAATACATCTATAATTGTTCTAAATCCATCTCCATAAGCAAATCCTTTTTCTTCAAAAAACTTGTAGCAATCATCACCTGAAACATATCCACAACCATTTTTTACTTCTTCAATATTGACCATATCACTATTTTCTCTACGATAATCCCAAGCTTCAAATTCCAAATCACCTCTAGCATGAAGCCTTCTACTATTGTCTTCTGCGATACTCGTAACTTCATATTCTACTAAATCTCCCTGAGGATACAGATAAATGTTTACTAATTCAGGCTGGTCTTTTACAACGATTGGTTGAGTCCACATGATATTTTTGATCTTACATACTTTTGAATTTCCTGCAATTTCTCCAGCTGCATGGGCCATTTCCAAATAAGCCGCTCCTGGTAATATTTTTTGATTTGAAATCACATGATCTTTTAAATAGAACTCCTCACCTGTAAAAGTAGTAGTAAATTTCTGTTCTCTTAGATTTGAAGTGTTAGCTTCTAACAAAGGGTGTAATCTATGGAGAATTGTAGTTTCTTTTTTCCTTGTTTTCCTGCTCTCAGGGACCCAGTAATGTTCTTTTGCAAATGGATAGGTAGGTAATGATATTCTATTTAAAAAATGACCTTTATATAAACTTCTCCAATCAATTTCAACACCCGAAACCCATAGTTGGGCTAATTTATTAAACTCTTTGTCCTTTATGATTATCTTTATAAATTCTTCAGCTGCCCTGCCTTCAGTTAGAATAGAATTAGCCACACCAAATACACTACCTGTGTATAGTCCATCAATGTCTTTTTTTCCTTCTAGATATTGCATTAGCTTTTGTCTTAACGCTTCTTTATCAGGGACTATAAGGGCTAATCTCTCATCCATTGCTTCACGACCAACCTGCAATGTATACGCCATTTCCATTATATTTATTACGTCTGATTCTTCAACAGGATTATCTGCTTTCAGTATATCTATTAGATCTTTCACATAAACTTTGAGGCTATCCATATTTTTAGCTGATAAGAGAATTAATTGCGGTTCATTTCCTAGACCTTCTGTATTATATTCTATAGTATCAACTTCCTCTAATATGATATGTGCATTTGATCCACCCGCACCAAAGGAGCTTATACCAGCTCTTCTAGGTTGTTTTTTAGTATCAATTTCAGGACATTTCCATTCTTCAAGTTTATGTTGCACCCAAAATGGTGTCTCGTTAAAATTGATATTTGAATTCAATGTATCTGAATGAATAGAAGGTACCAATTGTTTGTATTTCATCTGTAATAATATTTTTGTAATACCTGCAATACCCGCCGCTGATTCGAGATGTCCGATATTAGATTTTGCTGATCCTATTGAACAGAACTGTTTATCCTTCGTATATTCACCAAAAGCCTTTACCAAACCAGTAATCTCGATTGGATCCCCCAATGATGTACCTGTCCCATGTGCTTCAATATAACTTATAGACCTAGGATCTACACCAGATTTATTGATTGCTTCAGATATGACAGCTTTTTGTGCCTTTGGGTTAGGTACCGTATAGCCGTTGGTTTTTCCTCCATGATTTACACTACTACCTTTTATGATTGCGTAAATATGATCTCCATCTTCTTTTGCTTGTTTAAGTGGTTTTAACAGTATTGCACCTACGCCTTCTCCTGGAACATATCCATCTCCACCTTCTCCAAAGCTTCTACATTTCCCATCACTGGATACAAACCTTCCCTGACTCAAGGCAATATACTTATTCGGATGTATTGATACATTTACGCCCCCTGCTATAGCCAGTTGATTTTCTCCTCTATGTATACTTTCGCAAGCTAAATGCACAGATGTAAGGGATGAGGAACACATTGTATCTACTGCTAAACTGGTTCCAGTTAAATTAAGGCAATAAGATACCCGATTGGCTATGGAAGCATAGGAAGAGGATTCTTCAGCACCATATAACTGATAGTGTCCATACATGACACCAACATATACACCTACTTTATACTCGCTTAAGTCTGTCTTTGTATACCCTGCATCTTCCACTGTCTGCCATGCCGTTTCAAGAAATAGCCGCTCCTGTGGATCCATAAGCTCTGCTTCCTTTGGAGATATTTTGAAAAACAAAGGATCAAATTTATCAACATCATTGATAAAGCCACCCCACTTACTGTAGCTCTTACCTTTTAAGTCTTTGTTAGAGTCAAAGTCTTCTTTATAATC
Source organism: Firmicutes bacterium HGW-Firmicutes-1 (assembly GCA_002841625.1). Lineage (NCBI taxonomy): Bacteria > Bacillati > Bacillota > Firmicutes bacterium HGW-Firmicutes-1. The sequence continues at coordinate 323,695 of PHAG01000001.1, forward strand.
CCATCGATCTAAAGGTATTTCTGTGATACAATCTCTTCCTTCTGTGAGATTGTTCCAGAACTCCTTAACATTATTAGCCATAGGATATCTTCCACTTAAGCCTATAATTGCGATATCATCCTGTACCTGTACAGATGAGGTTAATGGATCAATTTTATGAAAGCGGGACTTACTCATCAACAATCCTTGGTTTTTTATCCCTGGTTCTGATTTAAATTGAGTGCTTACATCTGATTTAGGTTGCGTGTTTAAATTTAGTTTCTCGATTAATTTAGTTTTATGGTTTTCTATAAAATAAGATGTAAGCTCCGATATATTTTGATATTCAAATAATAGGGTCTTTGTAAGCTCACCAAAATATTCCTCAAGCTCTCTGTTTAAGCTAACGATCATAACTGAATCTATTCCATATTCTTCAAAGACTTTCTTTGAGTCAATTTTATTTGATGGTATTTTCGTTTCTTTAGACAGAATATCTTTTAAATATTCTTCTGTTTTCTTTATTAATAATTCATTCTTATTTTCATCTATTTGGTTTGCCGTACCTTCTTGTTGTATTGTCATACTTTCTTGTTGTATTGTCTTCACTTCTTGTCTTATCATCTTAAGTTCTTGATTCGTTTTTTCATCACTTGTTAGACCTAGCATTCTTTCAATTTTTTCTTCATCTCCAGCCAATACCGTTAATCTCACTTGCGAAGAATTTAACCCTTGTTCAAAAACCCTTATTCCATCGTCAGTATTTAATGGCAATAACCCAAGCTTCTCTTCCATCCATTTCATGGAGGATTCCTCCATTGTCATACCGCCTTCTTTCCACAACGGCCAGTTAATAGATAAGGTTTTACCTGTTCTTACACCTTGTTGTTTTAAACTTTCTCTCCTATCACAATAGTGGTCCATAAAGCTATTCGCATAAGCATAATCACACTGCCCAACATTTCCTAGAATTGAAGAAGTAGAAGAAAAAACCGCAAAGAAATCTAGAGGTTCATCCTTTGTCTCTTCATCTAGCCATATGATGCCGTAAACTTTTGGATCTAGTACCTCATTCATTTCGTCCTTCGTTTTTCTAAGTAATAAAGAATCATGATTGATACCTGCACTGTGAATAATTCCATTAATATTTCCAAATTTTTCTTTTGTATGCTGGATAATATTATGGACATCAGCTCGTACTGAAACATCACCAATTATATATTCTATTTCTGCACCTAATTTTTTAAGAGCTTTAATTTTTTCTTTCTTGTATTCATTTAATTCAGATCTACCCGTTAATATAATTTTTGCTTTTGTTTGTTGAGCAAGATGATGAGCAAATATGAAACCTAGTCCACCTGTTCCTCCTGTTATAATATAAACACCATTCTCGATCGGCGAACTATACTGTCCCAATTCTTGGTCAGTTATCTTACTGATTGATCTGATATACCGCTCTTTTTTGTCATACCAAATATCGATGCTTTTATGATGAAGTTCCTCTCTTAATTCATCTAAGAGAATTTCTTCTACTAGTTCAGTACTAGTTCTGATACCCATTGTCTTAATTTCTATTTGAGGATTTTCTAACTTCACGGTTTTTGCAAATCCACTTATCGCAGCATATGAAGGCTCCTCTCCATGATCCTGTAAATACATATAAAGAACTTTTATTTTGCCCTTAACTTTTTGTTTCATAATGACAGCGGTTAAGTTAAACAAAGAATAAATACCTTTATTAAGCTGATTACTGATAGATTTTTCCTTGCTATCATATTTTTCTTTACTCCAATTGTGAATGATCATATTAGGTTTCACATTCTTATTTATGAGTACGCTTAATAATTGAGTGTAGTCTTCTTGATTATTTGTTCTAATTTCATAAATATCATTATCTAATTCTGCATATTTTTTACCTGGTTTTATTAGTATTACTTGTTTTATTGTTTTTCTTAAATGATTGCAAATAGTATCATCAGTATCAAACATGATTAGATTTTCAATATCGTTTTCTTGCATGTTTCCATTTAAATTGGATCTTTCCCATTGACTGCTATATTTTAGTATTGAGGAGTTCTTTCGTACTTTCACTCCACCATTAGCCGTCACTGCCCTTAATACCAAGCCATTCATCTTGACTAATATTTTACCTGCTTCATCAGTTAAAACCATGTCAAATTTTTTAATCGTACTATTTTCATTTGCGTTATTATTTTTAACATATATGATACATTTTCTTGTTAACGGGCATAGTATTTCTACTTCTTCTAAAGAAAAAGGTAGATATGGTTTGCCTAATTTCATTTCCTTTTCTAATATTCCAATAATCGACTGTAGTGCTCCATCCATGATTGATGGGTGTAATACATAGTCTTGAAAGCTTCCCGCTACTATTTGAGGGAGCTCCAACTTACCTAGTGCTTCTTCCTCATTACAATTTATTTCCATTACAGATTGAAGCCCTTCGCCATAGTTTAATCCATTTGTACGAAACAATTGATAAATTTCTTCATAGTCAAACTTTTTAGAACATCGTTTTTCAATGAAATCTATGTCTATATATTCTTCTGTTTCTTCATCGTCATTCTCATATTCAAGGAGACCATAGCCATAAGTTAAAGGTTCGCCATTTTCTTGGCCTACTACTTCATAGGCCACATTATTTTCTTTGGGATATAGGCTTATTTGTATTTCTTTATGTATTTCCTCTATGGAAATAGGTCTTGCCCATACGATGTTTCTCAGCTTTTTGACTTTGCTTTTTCCAGCCATTTTTCCTGCAGCCCTTGCCATCTCAATATAGGCAACCCCTGGCAATATCTTTTGTCCTGATACGATATGGTCTTTCAAATAAAATTCTTCCCCAGTAAATAGAGTCGTATATTTCTGCTCTTCAAGGTCCGACGTATTTTTATCTATGAATGGATGGAGTTTTGTTTCCTTGTTATACTCTTTATTCAAACTAGAGGATTCATTTTCTGGTTCTGGTATCCAATACCTCTCTTTAACAAACGGATATTCTGGTAGGGAAATAGGTTTTAGTTTTCGTCCTTCATATAAATTCCTCCATTCTATTTCCAATCCATTTGCCCATAGCTGAGCAAGCTTCAACATATCTTTATCTTCAATTGTTTTATTGATAAATTCCTTACCTATTTCTCCTTCAAAAATGAGAGTATCCTTTCTTTCTCTAGTGTTATTCCTAATAAGATTTTCAATGCCCTTTTTACCTTTAACAAAACGATCTAACTTGTTCTTTAATTCATCCACATTTGAAACTACAAGAGCAAGACGTTGTTCCATTCCTTCTCTACCGATTTGCAACGTGTAGGCTAGTTCTTCCATGTTTATTTTTACATATGAAATCATTTTTTCATCCTTAGTTATATCTTTGTTATAATAACTAGAAATGACTTCTTCATACGTTGTACATAGGTGTTTCGCTAATAAGTCTATGGATGAATATTCGTTCATTAAAGTTAAATAAATATTCAAATTATATCTTTCGTTTATTTTATAGACCAAATTAGATATATTTGTAGGGTCTAAGCCATAATCTGTAATGCTTTCACTAATATCTATCTCATCCCTATTTATATTTATGATTGACGATACCATTTCGATTAAATCGTCTACTAATTTACCTTGTGCTGATATCATTCTATCTGTCTCAGATACAACCTGGCTTTTTGATAGGACTTTTTTATTTAAATATTCCAACATTGTTTTTGCATATTTTATAAGCTGCTCATCATTTTTTGCTGACAATATAAAAACATGTGGTTGTGATATTGATTCAATGATTGATTCGTTTGATGTTTCATCTTGATATTCTTCAATTATGATATGTGCGTTTGAACCGCCTGCGCCAAAGGAGCTTATTCCCGCTCTTCTAGGATAGCTTCTTCCATTTACGATTGGGCATAACCATTCTTCCAATTCATGCTGTACATAAAATGGAGTATCTTTAAAATGAATATTCGGATTGAGCACCTCCGAGTGAATAGACGGTACAAGTTGCTTATGCTTCATTTGAAGGAGTACCTTTGTTACTGCTGCTACTCCTGCTGCAGATTCAAGATGCCCAATCACAGATTTTGCGGACCCTATGGAGCAAAATTGTTTATCTTTTGTGTGTTCACCAAACGCTTTTACTAGCCCACTGATTTCTATCGGATCTCCTAAGGAGGTACCTGTACCATGTGCCTCAACATAGCTTATTGTTCGAGGATCTATACCTGATTTTTTGATTGATTCCGCTATTAAGTCACCTTGCGCCTTTGGATTAGGTACTGAATATCCATTGGTTCTTCCTCCATGGTTTAAACTACTTCCTTTAATGATTCCATAGATTCTATCTCCATCTTCTTTTGCTTGCTCCAGTGATTTTAATAGAACTGCCCCTATCCCTTCCCCTGGAACATACCCATCTCCACCTTCACCAAAACTCCTGCACTTACCATCGCTTGCAGCAAATTTCCCTTGGCTGAGCAATATGTACTTACTAGGATGTATGGTTAAGTTTACGCCACCAGCTAATGCCATTTCGCTTTGTCCAAGCCTAATACTGTCACAGGCCAAATGTATTGAAGTCAACGATGAGGAACACATCGTATCCACCGCCATGCTTGGTCCATTTAAGTTTAGTAGGTAGGATACTCTATTGGCTATCGTTGCATAGGAAGAGTTTAGTGCGATTACATTCCCTTTTAAAGATTCTTCGGCACCATAAAATTGGTAATATCCGTACATTACTCCTACAAAAACGCCTACTTTTTTATCGCTTAAGCTTCTTCGAGTGTACCCGCCGTCCTCAAGCGTATGCCAAGCAGTTTCTAAAAACAAACGCTCCTGAGGATCCATAAGCTCTGCTTCTTTAGGTGATATATTGAAAAACAATGGATCAAATTTATCTACATCCTTTATAAATCCTCCCCACTTACTGTAGCTTGTTCCTTTCTTGTTTTTATCCGGATCAAAATACTGTTTGTAGTCCCATCTGTCTGAAGGTATTTCTGTAATACAGTCTTTACCTACTTTCAAATTAGACCAAAATTCATCCAGGTTTTCAGCCATGGGATATCTTCCACTAACACCGATGATCGCTATATCCTGTGTATTGGTTTTCTGATACTCTGAATACATTGTTTGAGGTGGAGTTTCAATAAATCGTGTTTTTCTAGCCTCAGTAACTGGCACCTCAAGCTTAATGGGTAGAGGTCTATTGTTAATATTTAGTTTCTCTAGCAATCTACTGAAATGATTTTGTATAAAATAGTTTGCTAACTCTCTTACGTTTCGATATTCGAATAATAGCGTTTTTGGTAAATCATCAAAAGCTTTTTCTAATTCTTTGTTAAGGTTCATAATGATAACTGAGTCGATTCCATAGTTTTCAAAGGTTTCTTCTGCCTGAATTTTAGTTTCAGACATCTCAATTTCTTTAGCAAGCATTTGTTTGAAATATTGTTCCGCTTTCTTTTGAATCTCTTTTTTATCCTTTTCGTCTAATTTTTTCATTGCTTCACTTTGAACTGTTTCTCTTTGAACTGTTTCTCTTTGAACAGTTTCTCTTTTAGCTGCTTCTGTTTTCTGATTGTTTTTTCTTGATTTTAATGTGTTCTGTACATCAAGTATTTTTTCTTTATTACCTTCAAACACCATTATTTGAGTCATTTCTTTGGGAAGTTGAAGTGCTATTTCAAAAGCTTTTATACCTCTATCACTACTCATAGGTATTAAGCCAAAGTCTTTTAAGAGCCTCTCTTTGGTATCAAAATCTACTTCCATACCTCCATCCTTCCACAACGGCCAGGCAATTGAAATTACTTTACGATAATCTTCTTTCATTACTTGAACATAGTGATCCATAAAACTATTCGCATAGGCATAATCACCTTGTCCTAAATTACCGGTTACGCCTGATAAAGAAGAAAATACAGTGAAAAAATCCAGATCTTCATTTTTTAAAATCTCTGATAAATTCATAAGCCCAAAAACTTTTGGAGCTAAAACCTCCTCCAGCTCTTTTATATTTTTTTTCAAGACAAAGGAATCTCTTATTACTCCAGCACTATGAATAACTCCATTGATTTCTTCATAATGAGATTTGATATTTTTCAGTAGATCTTCAACCTGATTTTTATTGGATACATCTGATTTGATATACCTTACGTCAGCACCCAAATCTTTTAGCCTTTGAATAGACCTTTTTCCCTTCGAATTGAGTTCTGATCTTCCCGTTAGGATCAACTTAACACCCTTATGTTTTGCTAGATATTCAGCAAAAATAAGACCTATGCCACCACAACCTCCAGTTATTAAATAAACACCATTCTCTTTTATTTTTACTTTTGACTTAATCAATTTATTTGAATCTAATAGTGCTAGCTCTTTTACAAATCTATCGCTGTTTTCATATTTTATTTCAGTGTTTTTCTCTTGATTTATTTCCAATTCTTGTAGTACCACATCTGACTTTTTAGTATGCTCATCAATTTGTACTGTTCTACAAATGAAATTTGAATTTTCTATAGTAACAGTCTTCAAAAATCCGCTTATTGCCTGATTATGTGGTTGAGCTTCTCCCTTTATAGCTGGGTAATAGTAATATAGCTTAAGGCTCTTTTCCAGCTTTTGTTTCATAAGAGATTGTACTAAATTGAAAACAGAATATAGGCCAACATCGAGTTGTCTTCTAATCTCTTCATGATTAGGAACAGACCTCTCTGACCACATATGTATAACAGTATCAGGCATAGAATTTTTTTCCTTAAGTTCCTTTATTAGCCTAATATAATCCTCTACAAGGTTTTTTCTAATTGTATAGATCTGATCGCCCATATTGTCATATTGTTCACCTGGTTTTACTAGAATGATATTTCCATCTTTTTTACTATTTATTTTTTTTAAAATATTGTAAATATTTTCATTTGTATCAAAAACCAGAATACATTCTGCAAGTTTTTCATTTCCAATGTTCATTTCTGATTTTGATTTTTCCCACTTATACTCGAAGTAAACGCTTTCACTTTCAAGATTGGCTGGTTTGTTATCATCAAGTTGTTTATAACGCAAAAGCCCTTCTTCGGGTGTGATCTTACCTAAATGAATCATTTCAAAAAGATCTTTTTGATTGATTTGTTTGTTCATAATTACCTCCTTATAATACTCTCCACTTTTTTTATATCTATGTTTCCTTGAGCTAGTTTCTTAAATATCTCTAAAATTCTACCATCACCATTCATATGAATACTCTCTTCTTTTCTCGCTTTTGTTGTGAAGGATTTTATTTTAATGAGTACCTCTCCTAGCTCATTTAGAATTTTAATATTAAATTTTTTCAAGCTTGAGTCATGTATTGTATCATCTTCTAATTCCACGTAGGAATAACATTTTTCAACAATGGGTTTTATCATTTCTATCTCGCCTAGCATAAACGGTAAATATAAGCTTGAGGTATCATCCTTCATGATGTCCATTAATGAAATTACAGGGTGCAAAGCACCATCTACGATAGTCGGATGAAGTAAATAGTCATTGAATTCTGATTTAAGGCCTTCGGGTAGTTCCAAATAAGCAAGCGCTTCCCTACTGTTCTTATAAATTTCCTTCACAGGTTGGAATGCTGCTCCATAATGAAATCCAATGGAACCAAGCTTTGTATAATACTCATCTTTTTTTATCTCTACCGGACATCGATTCTTGATTGCATCGAGATTGATTGATTCCTCGGAAGAATCTATTTCCTCCGTCTCATAATGTACAATCCCTTGTGCATGTACGATTCTTTTATTGTCCTGATCTTGTGAAGTGATTTCATACTCTGCACAATGTTCACTAGGGTATAAACTAATATGAATATCTTCAGGATTTTCTTTTACTGAGATTGGCTTTAACCAAACAGTATCTTTTATAGATTTGACCTTCCTTTCTCCTGATATTTCCCCTGCTTTTCTTGCCATTTCTAGACAAGCAACACCTGGAAATAATTTTTCTCCTCCAATAATATGGTCTGATAAATAGAATTCACTACCTAGAAGCTGTGTTGTGAATTTTTGTTCCTTAAAATTAGATATATTGCAATCTAATAACGGATGAATTTTGCTGGTTTGATTTTGTACTGTATGCTCATCTTGTGAGATCCAATATCTTTCAAGTGCAAAAGGATACGTTGGTAAAGGTAATCGATTGGGCTTGAAACCTTTATATAATAAATTCCAATCTATCTCTATACCTATAACCCACAAAGCAGCTAATCGCTCTAGCTCGTTCTCATATAGTAAAGTATTGATAAACGCCTGACCTGCTTTTCCATCTACAAGTAATTTAGCTTTATTCTTATCTTTTTTTATGTTATTTTGATGAATAAAAGAAGTATCTTCTTGATTATAAAAAGCTGTTAACTTTCTCTTTAATTCGTCTTTAGTTGCAATAACCAAGGCCAATCGTTCTTCCATAGCATCTCTTCCAACTTGTAAGGTATAGGCCATGTCCCTCATAGATATCTGATCCGCTTTTTCTAGAAAATCACAAAACTCCTTCGCATATACTTTTAATCGTTCAGAATTTTTAGCTGAAAGAATAATCATGTATTCTATTTCTGGATATCGTTGGTGATCTTCTATATTTTTATATTCCTCCAAGATCACGTGAGAATTTGAACCTCCTGCACCAAAAGAACTTACCGCTGCTCTTCTAGGGTATTCAACTTCTACTCCATGTTCCAAAATTGTCGGTTTCATCCACTCTGAAAGTTCTCGTTGAACATAAAATGGTGATGCATTAAAATCAATATTTGGGTTCAATTGTTCTGTATGAATTGATGGTACTAACATTTTATATTTCATTTGGAGCAATATCTTCGTTAACCCTGCAATACCAGCTGCAGATTCTAGATGACCAATATTCGATTTAGAAGATCCAATTGCACAAAATTGGTTATCCCCAGTAAACTCTCCAAAGGCTTTCGCTAATCCATTCATCTCAATTGGATCGCCTAATGCTGTTCCCGTTCCATGGGCTTCCATATAACTGATGGTTCTAGGATTTATGTTAGCCTTCTGTAAAGCTTTTACTACTAGATCAGCCTGAGCATTGGGATTTGGAACTGTATATCCATTCGTTTTACCGCCATGATTTATTGAAGTTCCCTTTATGACTGCATAAATATGATCTCCATCTTCTTGTGCTTGCTTAAGGGATTTCACGAGTACTGCCCCTACACCTTCTCCTGGGACATATCCGTCTCCCCCTACCCCAAAGGCTTTGCAACGTCCATTGCTTGAAGCAAATCTTCCTTGGCTTAAGTAAAGGTACTTATTTGGATGTAATGAAACATTAACACCTCCTGCCAACGCCATACTACATTCTCCTGTACGAATACTCTCACATGCCATATGTAACGCGGTAAGTGAGGAGGCACACATGGTATCTATAGCAATGCTAGGTCCGTGTAAATTATAAATATAGGATACTCTGTTTGCTACAGATGCATAAACGGAACTTGAAGAAATTGGCCTACCTTTTACCGTTTCCTCAACGCCATATAGTTGGTACTCTCCCCATGTAACTCCTGCAAAAACACCCACTGGAGTACCTTCTATTTTTTCTCTACTATAGCCCGCATCCTCAAAGGTATGCCAAGCACATTGTAAAAATAGTCGTTCTTGAGGATCCATTATTTTAGCTTCTTTAGGGGATATATTAAAGAACAATGGATCAAACTTATCAACATGGTCTAAGAATGCTCCCCATTTGCTATAGATCTTTCCTTCCTTGCCTTTTTCTGGGTCAAAATAAATACGGTAATCCCACCTTTCTAGAGGGATTTCGGTAACGCTATCTCTACCAGCTTTTAGATTTTCCCAAAATGCTTCTAAATTATTAGCTTCAGGATATTGTCCACTCACTCCAATAATGGCAAAATCCGTATGTTCATTACTACTCTTTTCTATTTGAATTTTAGGTTCACATATTGGTCCATTTATTGATACACTGATAGCTTTATTTATTGGTCCACTTATAGCTACGCTTCTAGTTTGTTGCAGAGTAGTCAAACTGTTTTCTATGAACGAATTATTCTGCATAGCTTGTTTAGGGGCTAATCCCAATAGATCTATAAGCAAATCTCTGTAATGATCTACAAGGAATTCTGCCAACCTATCTATGGTTTGATATTCGAAAAACAGAGTTTTTGATAATGAACCAAAGAATTTTTCAAGTTGACTCGTTAAGCTCATAATCATGATGGAATCTATTCCATATATTTCTAAGCCTTCACTAGAATCAATATTTTCTACAGGTACCTTGGTTTCTTCTGAAAGCAGTTTTTTAAGAAAAACCTCTGAAGCATGAAGTAATTGCTCTTCCCCTACTGTAGCATTCGTAGCTTCATCATTTCTTAATAAAGCTTCCGTTGTTACATGACATTTCAAGCTATTATATTCAAAAGCAGCTAATCCTTTTTCTTCTTGTCCTTGAATAACTACTAAATTAGGATATCCCAAGGCTAGTCCGTCTAAAAGTGCCTGAATACCATATTCGGTTTCTAATGGAATCATACCGATTGTAGTTTTTAAATTGGCAATTGACCAATCACTTAACCTCATTCCACCTTCTTCCCAAAATGGCCAAGCAATCGCTAACGAGAGGCCTTTTCTCATTCCATTGCTCGTTAATTTCTGTCTGTTTGAGGCATAATGATCCATAAATGAATTGGCAGTTGCATAGTCACAATACCCAACACTTCCCATCGCTGCAGAAAGTGAAGAGAAAAATACGAAGAAATCCAAATTTTCATCTTTCGTAGCTTCATCTAATTGTATTGATCCTTTCACTTTTGACGCAAAAACTTCTTTTATATCTTCCTTTTTTTTATTTAGGATGAACTCGCTTTTAAGTACACCCGCACTGTGAAAGACGCCATTGATTTCATGAAACCTTGCTTTTGCCTGAACAATTAGGTTATTGACATCCTCGGCATTTGAAATATCTGCTTTTATATACATGACTTTCGAACCTAGTGCTTCCAATTTCCGAATCAATTCACTCCTCTTCGTATCTAATTCTGATCGTCCTGTAAGGACTAAACTTGCCTTTAGATTTCTTGCTAAGTATTCTGAGAAAATGAATCCTAACCCACCTAAACCGCCAGTAATTAAATAAACACCCTGCTCTCTAAGTATTTTCTTTTCATTTAAATCTTCAACAATTTCAACCTTATTATATACCTTGATAAATCTCTTTCCATCTCTATAATTAATTTCCACATTCTTATCCTGATTGTTAAGCTCTTTTATCAATTGAACTATTAGCCAATCTGACTTCATTCCTAAATGATCCGTATCATGAACATCAATTGTCTTGTATTTAAACTTAGGGTTTTCCTGGGTAATTGTTTTGGCAAAAGAACTCATCGCACCATGCTCGGGCTTTGAAAGCTGGTCTGTACTGGAATAAACATATAATAATGTTATATCTTGTTTAGACATTTTCTTCATAAATGCCTGACTCAAATAAAGCATTGCATTAAAATTCGCTTCAAGTTGTTTATCCATAGGTTGTCCTACTAAATCGACATGCTGATCCCATTTACAGATAATTTTATTGGGCAATTCTGTATACTGCTCTATAAGTAATAGGTAATCCTCTTTTTTCAAAAAATCTATCTCGTAGGTTCCATCCTCATTCCTTCTATAGTCTTTACCTTGCTTAACTAGGATTACTGGAAAATCCTTTCCATATTTTTCTTTAAAAGTATGATAGAGTTCCTCATTCGTATCAAATAACAGAAGATTTCCAGCTAACTTCACATCCTCTTGAAGTATTTCAGCTTCGATAAAACTGTAATTATAATACGTAATCTTCTTATCATCTTGTTCCTCTAAATTGTTGATATTCTGATGACTTTCTGTTTGCTGCAAACCATTCCCTACTTGAATAGCTGAAACATCTTTTGCTGCGCATGCATTGCAATCTGCGAGCAGCTGAAGGCTATCATGATGAGTTAATTTTGAATTCATATCCATATCTGGTATCCAATACTTTTCTCCATCAAAAGTATAGCCAGGCAAAGAGACTCGCCCAGGATTTTCGTCATGAAGAATATTCCATTTAATCTCAACACCTAAAATCCAAAGTTGGGCTAATTTATGTAGCTTACCCTCATTCATCATCATTTGAATAAATTCATCTGAATCGTCCTGATAAAGGTTCTTAACAATTGTACTAGTTGCTTTGATATTACCTCTATATATATTTTTTTCATTTTTCTGTCCATCCATAAATAGTTTCAACTGATCCACTAATTCTTTGAAATTAGAAACAAAAAATGCCACTCTTTCTTCCATTGCCATGCGACCTACTTGGAGTGTATAAGCAATCTGAGCAAGTGTGATGGTTTTATTGCCATCCATCACTTCAAATTCAGAAACCATATTTTTTTCAAGAAATTCTACGAAATGAGTTGCCAGCATTCTAAGCTTTTTCTCATTCTTTGAAGATAAAATAATAAGTTGTGGAGAATCAATTTTTTTATTTCTTATCTCATCCATATATTCTTCAACAATAATATGTGAATTAGAACCTCCTGCTCCAAAGGAACTAATACCTGCTCTTCTCGGATAAGTCGTCTCTACTCCATCCTCATGTAAAATTGGTCTTAACCATTTATCTGCCTTCTGTTGCACAATAAATGGCGAATGATCAAAAGGTATTTTCGAATTTATCTCAGCAGAATATAAGGATGGAACAAAGGTTTCATATTTCATCTGTAATAAAATTTTTATCATCCCTGATAGTGCTGCTGCCGATTCTGAATGTCCAAAATTAGCTTTCAAAGAACCTAATGAACAATATTGAACTTCCAATTGATCAGTATACTTCTTACCGCTCTCTTTAAAAGCCATCGTTAGACCTCTAATCTCAATTGGATCTCCAAGTGAAGTTCCTGTTCCATGGGCCTCAATATAACTAATTGTCCTAGGATTTACTTTTGCTTGTAACAAAGTCTTCGAAATGAGTTCTGCTTGAGCTTTCGGGTTAGGCACAGTAAAACCATTCGTCTTACCTCCTGAATTAATCGCACTCCCTCTAATGACCCCGTATATGTTGTCCTTATCTTTTCTGGCATCACTAAGGCGTTTTAATAAAACCGCTCCAACGCCTTCACCAAAAACCGTGCCATTAGCCCCTTCTCCAAAAGGCCTACAAATTCCGTCTGGGGAATGAAAATGTATTTGAGCATATTGAATCCATCTACTAGGATGAATAAACAAATTAATACCACCTACAACAGCAGTATTGCATTCTCCGCGTCTTAGACTTTCATAAGCCAAATGAACCGCTGTACCAGAACCAGAACAAGCCGTATTTATCGATAAGCTTGGTCCATTAAAATCAAAGCAATAAGAAACCCTATTTGGAATCTGATAAAAATCAGTATCTCTGTAGGAGCTGATTCCTTTTAAGGAAGCTTCGTCAACAAGTGTTCCATAGTCACTAGCTACTACAGCCGCAAATACGCCTGTATTTCTGTCAATGGTATCTGCCGTATATCCTGCATCTTCAAATAGTCCCCATACAACTTGGAGGAATAATCTTTGTTGCGGGTCCATTAACTCCGCCTCTTTTGGCGAAATATTAAAGAAACTCGGTTCAAATTTATCAATATGATCGATGAATGCTCCCCATTTACTATAGGTTTTATCTGGTTTATCACCAGTAGGATCAAATATGAAATCTAGATTCCAACGTTCTTTAGGAATTTCCCTAATACAAGATTGACCATTTACTAAAACATTCCAAAACTCTGTTACTGTATTTGAGTTAGGAAATAATCCATTCATACCAATAATCGCAACATCCTCATCCTTATCTGAACGAATTGAATCATCATAGTTCTCTTCCAATTTAGCAGTATTATTTTCCACATGAATAGGAGTTATATTAGGATCCACTCTTAAGGACGGATATTTAATTTCTAGCATTTCTCTATAATTCTCAATTAAATAATGAGCGATACTTTTTAAATTTCGATGTTCAAATAATAATGTTGATGGTATGTCTACATATTCATTTCCTAAGCTTACCATGATGTCCATGATCTTAAAGGAATCAATACTGTATTGTTCAAGCTCATCATCCCCGTTTAATGCATCATATGGTACGCTTAGATGCTTGGAAAACAGCAGCATCATCTCATCTAACACTTGTTGAAACAGTGTATTGGATGCCATTATTTTGATAGGATCATTTGCTAGATTTTTATCGCATTTAGTAATAATAGGCTGATCTTCTAATTGCCTTATCTCCTTTGCTATTGAGTATATATCAGAAAAGACATTATAAATTCTTTCTAATTGGTTTTCTTTTTCTCTTGTAGAAATAGACAAAGTATGTACACTTGGCTTAGCTGTAGCATTTATATTGCAAGTGGTATATTTTTCCGAACTAAAACTTATTATAGATAAATCTTCTGCAGATACTAAATAGGTTGTTACTGAATCCTCATCAACTATTTTATATGTGCTTATTACTTCCTCTAAGAATAGTTTAGCTGGTTGATTTTTAGCCGTTTTATTTAATCTAAGCTCTACTTTTTCCAAATTTCTTTCCTTTGCGAATTTACCTAGCCTAGCAACCATTTCATATTCAATACCACGGCCTAAAACTCTACAACTAAGTAAAAATGAATCAACTATGAGACGTTCCTTCTCTTCTTTCATAATCATTACGCCAACCAATCCATATGAACCAAATTTATCTTCAACTTCTACAGTGAAACATTCATATCCTTCATGATTGATTATTTGGTTGATTTCATTTGGCTTGCGCCTAATAGATGTAAAGTTAAATTGATTTGTTCTTTCTGTTAGTTGCGCTACTCTTGATACATTTTCATTTATCATAGAATTTATTTGAACTTTAATGTTTAGGCTCTTTATAAAGTCATTATAATCATTACTACTTTCTTCTAGTTGAGTCCTTTCAACATTTGCTTTATATAACTGTGTCCTAATTTTATCTTCATCTGTAACTGCATATTGATCTAATATCCAAAAATGATTGAGTAATTTAACTTGGTCTTTCGTTTCTTCTGGCCATCTAATCGTTAGCACTTCTGAACAATTAGCTCTAACTTCAGCACATTCCACTGGATTATCATCAATAAAGACAAAACTATCTAAGCCTAAATTGAGAGTTTGGGCTAAGTGTTTTATATTTTCCGATTTTGATTTCCAGTTGATTTTGCTATCTGTGATATACTTTCGCTTTAAAGGCATGGATTTTTTTTCATCAAAAACTTTCCAGACATCCTCTTCTACATTTTTGCTGCATAAGCATAACAGTTTTCCTTGCTGCGTCTGTTTCACTAAATATTTTTGCAATTCACGATAAGCGCCTTTGACGGTTACACCCTTCGATCCAACTTCTCCACAAACACCTTCCCATAAGGTATTGTCACAATCTAATACAATTACTTTATAAGGCTTGTTTTTTAATTGATAAAATCGCCTATTAATAAGTGTTCCAAGCATATGATAATATTCTATAGTAAAAGGAACATGTCCCATTTTATCTCTCGCTGGATCAAATATTTCTTTGATACTGTATTGTTTTGTATATTGGTTTGCGTTTAACACACCGATTGAATTCATATCTTTCAATGCCATTACCAATCGATTTTCCAATTCATCAAATATGGAATTCATTTCCGTAGAATTTTTATCAGATGTTGCAAAGGGACATAAAAGTAAGAGTGTAAAAGCATTGGATCTTTTACAATAGGACTGTAACGCAGAAATCAAATTCTCTAAAGTTGCATTTAAAAAGTACCTATCTTCTTTCGTAATGTTTAATTCTTCATATTCCGTATTCTCATGACTGTCCTTAACTTCTCGAAAACGAAGCCAATCTCCAAATCTTAATAAGATTACATTCATTCCTGCTGTGTTATTAGAAAATATACTATTTGGATTTAAAAGCTCTTGGAATACTTGATTGTATTGTGCAAATTCTATATGAAGAGAAAAATTCAATTCCTTTTCCCAGAAGTTCATGCACGCTAATAAGGGCTCACTTGTAAAAGTAGAGGCAATTACAATTGTATCTCTACTTTTATCAGCAAACCCTGATTGATCTAATATATTTTCTTTTCTAACACAAACATTTAATTCGCCCTGAGATAGTAATTGTCCAGAGCTATAAATTTTAATATTTATTCTAAGTATTCCAAAGCTTTTATCATAAGAAATAGATGAAGCACTATATTCTAATTTATTAGAATCATAATTTTCCATTTCATGAAAGTTCATGTTTAGTTTTATACAAAGTGATCTTCTGCCTGGAAGAATCATACCCGCGATATAGCTACACATCATGAACGAGTCAATGTGTATAGGTTTTACAACACTATCTGATGTAATAAATCGCTTTTTTAATTTTTCAACATAAATTTGATTTGTAGAATAGTAGCCAGTTTTTATAACTCCCTTTTGAAGCTCTTCTTCGCAATAATCTAAAGATACTTCTTGCAAAGAATCTAAATAGCTTGAATGAAGGCTCAAATCATATTTATCTGCGTTCTTATTATGTTTAATGACAGTTTCCATATCCGTATAATGGGTTGTCAAACTCATAAAAGCTTTTTCTTCGTCAAAGACTTCTATTAATTCATCCCTATCATCCAACTTTTTGTTAAGAAAATACTCTTTGTCAGTATACATTGGATTTACGAATTTTATTTCAGCCCGATCTAATTTCATATTGGGTTTCTCTTTAACCTTACCTAGGCAAGCTAAGGCACCTAAAAAACCAAATAACAAACGTTGGCTATAAGTAGTTTTATTTGCATATGTTTCATCCATATGTAAAGGACTACTATCATGACTAGCTAATGAAAAATTTTCAAGATCCTCATTTGAAAAATACAGATTACCTCTTTGTGTTTTTACTCCTTTGTTATTCCCCATCACTTTAACTCCTTTATTTATATTGAGATATAGTAGTGTAATAACTATCCCTATAAATATTGGCGTTTTTCTATATGCATTATATAATATCTTATTACCCATAATGTGTCAATAAATTTTTCCGTAAATCGATTTATTTTACATAATATTTATATAATAACTTTAAATTACAATTTTAGACAATGTTTTTTAAGTTAATTATAAATATGATGTGTATTTTATCTTAAATTGTCATCCTGAAACGCAAGATAATTATGGTATTTTATAATTATAGTCTATATTTATTATAATTATTTAGGGTAATATAACTACTGAATACCCAAAAAAACTTAATATGTAAGTGTAACTCCAATTAGATGCGGTTATTATTCAAGATTCCCCTACTGGTTTTACTTGACATTTTGTGAAAACGTTATATAATTTATTTCAGAGAATTGCATATTTATTCGTTATTTTTTTTTGCAATTAATCCTTATAAAATTCGGATTTCCTTACATATAATTATGAATGGATCGGGAAAACATGGAGGCAGATTACATGATAGAATATTTGATTCAGTTAAACAATATCAGCAAATCATATGAAAATCATGTGGTTCTTGATCACCTAAATCTTTCTATACGAAAAAATGAATTCTTAACGCTTCTTGGTCCAAGTGGATGCGGAAAAACGACTACCCTTAGAATGATTGGCGGATTTGAAATGCCTGATTCTGGAAATATTATTTTTGACAATATAGATATCACAAAAATCCCACCTTATAAACGAAATATAAATACGGTTTTTCAAAAATATGCCCTTTTTCAACATTTGAATATTTATGAAAATGTTGCTTTTGGTTTAAGAATACAGAAAATGAGCGAAGCAAAAATCAGAGAAAAAGTATCCTCTACCTTAAAGTTAGTTAATTTAGATGGCTTTGAAAAACGTGATATCAGCTCTTTAAGTGGTGGTCAGCAACAACGTGTTGCCATTGCACGTGCAGTCGTAAATGAGCCCGAAGTTCTATTATTAGATGAACCCCTTGGAGCTCTTGACTTAAAGTTAAGAAAAGAAATGCAAATCGAATTAAAAAAATGGCAACAAGAATTAGGCATTACCTTTGTTTATGTTACTCACGACCAAGAAGAAGCATTGGCTATGTCAGATACTGTCGTAGTACTCAACAATGGGATCATACAGCAAATGGGCATTCCAGAGCATATTTATAATGAACCTTCCAATGCCTTTGTTGCTGATTTTATAGGAGAAAGTAATATTATAGATGGTATTATGAAAAAAGACTATGTTGTACAATTCTTAAATACTGATTTCCAGTGTACTGACTTAGGCTTCAAGGCAGACGAAATCGTTGATGTTGTCATTCGTCCAGAAGATGTTGAGATTGTAAATCCAGAAAATGCTATGATTATTGGTAAAGTTACCTCCGTCATCTTTAAAGGTGTCCATTTTGAAATGACAATCACAACTGGTGATTTTACTTGGCTAGTACAAAGTACATTGCAACACCCTGTCGGCTCGGAGGTTGGCATAAGAGTGATTCCTTTTAACATCCATGTCATGAAAAAGGTGGTGTAAACTTTGAAAAGAAAATATTTTGCATCGCCCTATGTATTTTGGATTATTATTTTTACGATTATCCCTTTAGCAATGATCCTTTATTATGGAATAACAATTAAAAATATTGATGGAAGTATCGCTCTATCCTTTAGCAATCTTAAAAAGGTTTTTGAACCCGTGTATCTAAAGGCCATGACACGTTCAATGATATATGCTGGATCTAGTACAATCATATGTCTTATACTAGCTTATCCACTTGCACTTATTTTATCTAAAAACAACTCAAGTAAGTCCTCCATACTTTTTCTATTTATTCTTCCAATGTGGATGAACTTTTTACTTAGAACTTATGCTTGGATGTCCTTACTTGAAACAAATAATGGCTTTTTAAATACCTTATTAAAATATATCCACTTACCAACTATTCAAATTATGAATACTAAATACGCAATCATATTAGGTATGGTATACAACTTCTTACCTTTTATGGTTTTACCGATCTATAATGTATTGGTTAAGATTGATAAATCTGTTTTAGAAGCAGCAAGTGACTTAGGTGCCAATAGCTTACTTCGTTTTAGAAAAGTAATATTGCCCTTAAGCATTCCTGGCATCGTAAGCGGAATATCTATGGTATTTATGCCTGCAGTTACATCCTTTGTTATTCCCAACCTTTTAGGCGGTGGAAAAATCAACCTAATCGGTAATCTTATTGAACAACAATTTATGCAATCCTATAATTGGTACTTTGGTTCTTCCCTCTCATTAATACTAATGATCATTATTCTAATTAGCATGTCTATTGTATCAAAATTTGAAAGTGAGGATAAGGGGGTTGCATTATGGTAATAAAGCTACTTAAACTCGGTCATTATATCTTTGAAAAGTTATATGTCATACTGATCTTCATTTTTCTATATGCTCCAATCATTACTCTGATTGTATTTTCATTTAATGATTCTAAATCAAGAGCAAAATGGACTGGATTTACTTTTAAATGGTATGAAACAATGTTTAATGATCCAATTATTATGTCTTCTTTGTATTATACTTTGATCATTGCCTTGCTATCGGCAATCATAGCAACCGTAATTGGTACCTTTGCAGCCATTGGTATTTTTTCAATGAAAACTACATATAAAAAGACAATAATGAACTTTACATACCTACCAGTATTAAACCCAGATATCGTAACAGGTATAGCACTTATGTTATTTTTCATAGCCATTGGGCTAAAAACTGGTTTAAGGCTTGGCTTTACTACTATGCTCCTAGCCCATATAACCTTCTGCATTCCATATGTAATATTGTGTGTAATGCCAAAATTAAAGCAGTTAAATAATAGCGTATATGAAGCAGCCATTGATCTTGGAGCAACTCCGTTGCAGGCTTTATACAAAGTTATTTTACCTGAAATTTCACCTGGCGTTATTACTGGAATGCTACTAGCCTTTACTTTGTCACTAGATGATTTTGTAATTAGCTATTTTACAACAGGAAATGGAGTTTCAAATTTATCTATTACCATCTATTCTATGACTAGACGTGGTGTGAAACCGGAAATAAATGCTCTATCAACTATTATGTTTTTAGCAGTGTTGATCTTATTACTCATTGTAAATGGTCGAATGAGCAAGAATAATAAATCAACAAAGCAAATACAATCCTACTAAAGTTTCAGGAGGCTATAAAATGAAAAAAATCATTGTAATACTTCTAATTATTTGTCAATCTTTCTTAATGTTAACAGGATGTAATCAAAACGCATCATCAAACGATGCTTCAAATGTTACAATAAATGTCTACAACTGGGGAGACTATATTGCTCCCAATGTGATAGAAAAATTCACACAACAAACAGGTATTGAAGTAATCTACGAAACATTTGATACCAATGAATCAATGTATACAAAGCTAAAATCAGGTGCAGTTAACTATGATGTACTATTCCCTTCTGACTATATGATTCAAAAGCTAATAAGCGAGGACTTGTTGTATCCTCTAAACAAAAATAATCTTCCAAATTATTCATATATTGAAGATAATTTTAGAAACTTAGCCTTTGATGTAGGCAACGTATATTCCATACCATATACATGGGGTACTGTTGGGATCTTATATAATACAACGATGGTCGATGAGCCAGTTGACAGCTGGGATATTTTATGGAATGAAAAATATGCAAATTCAATCATAATGCAAAATAGTGTTAGAGATACGTTTGGAATTGCTTTGAAAAAGCTAGGATATTCTATAAATACAATCAACAAAGAAGAAGTAGAACAAGCTAAAGAGCTTCTTATTCAACAAAAGCCATTGGTATCTGCTTATGTAATCGATGAAGTTAAGGATAAAATGATTGGAAATGAAGCCGCACTTGCTGTAATTTATTCAGGCGAAGCCCAATATACATATTCACAAAACTCTGACCTAGCATATGTAGTTCCTAAGGAAGGTAGCAATGTATGGGTAGATGCAATGTGTATCCCTAATTCCTCCAAACACAAAGAGGCTGCAGAAAAATTTATCAATTATTTGTGTGAATCAGATATCGCTTATTTAAATGCTAGTTACATATACTATGGTTCACCCCATTCTGGAGCAAAAGAAATGTTGGCCCCTGAAATACTTGAAAATCAAGCACTTTATCCATCACAAGAAATCATTGATAGATGTGAAGTATATATTGATCTAGGAACTGAAATGAATCAATTTTATGATGAGAAATGGACTGAACTAAAAGGTGAGTAAGTACTACCAAGTAAAAGCCTAACTAATCAAGATCTGCATCTATGCTAGAACAAAGCGCTTGTCAGCACGTTACATAATAATTTATGCTATCTAACACTTTGTTCTATGCTTCGTGGAAAGTAGAACTTTCCTACTGGAGAACAAAGCGCTTGTCACACGTTACATAATAATTTATGATATCTAACGCTTTGTTCTATGCTTCGTGGAAAGTAGAACTTT
Organism: Firmicutes bacterium HGW-Firmicutes-1; assembly: GCA_002841625.1. Lineage (NCBI taxonomy): Bacteria > Bacillati > Bacillota > Firmicutes bacterium HGW-Firmicutes-1. The sequence continues at coordinate 345,177 of PHAG01000001.1, forward strand.
CCTACTGGAGAACAAAGCGCTTGTCAGCACGTTACCATAATAATTTATGATATCTAACGCTTTATTCTATGCTTCGTGGAAAGTAGAACTTTCCTACTGGAGAAAAATAAAAGGATGGTATATTGCCTTAGCAATAACCATCCTTTTAATATGAGATTCTTATTATTCTAAAACTCCAATCTTATTCAGTGGATAAATTCTAAAAACTGCAATTCCTTCGATCTGCTTTAAATCTACACAACCAAATTCTCTGCTATCCATGCTTACCGCACGATTATCCCCTAATACAAAAACCTGTCCAGGTTGAACTGTAAATGGCACTTCCATACCCTTCGCATCTGTTTCACTCGTAACATAGGGTTCAACTAGCGCTACATCATTCACAAATACTTTGCCTTCTTTTATATCAATCATATCACCTGGAAGACCAATAACACGTTTCACGAGTCTGTTTTCAAATTCTACCTTTCGAAACTTGTTATACAAATCAACATACAATCTTTCTATTTTACCAAAAAATGAATTATTGACTTCTACACCTTCAAGCAACACTACTATTTCCCCAATCTTAGGTTCATGAAAAAGCAATGATATCTTTTCTATTAGGATTGCATCATTTTCAATTAGAGTCTGTTCCATAGATTTCTGTTGAACCTGTGAGAAGGTAAACACTTGCGTGCTTATAAGTGTAGCTATTACAATTGCTATTACAATGACCTTTACATAGTCAAGTATTTCTTTAAATATTTTATTTTTATTGTTCATTCATACTTCTCCTTATTTTATAAACATGGCATCACCAAAACTAAAAAAACGATACTGCTCATGAATAGCTTCGTTATAAGCTTTTAGAATAAATTCTCTATCTGCAAAAGCGCTAACAAGCATCATTAGGGTCGATTCAGGCAAGTGAAAATTGGTAATAAGTGCATCTACTACTTTAAATCTATAGCCAGGATAAATAAAAATATCAGTATTACCCTTTTTTTCTTCAACAAAACCTTCTTCATTACTGACTGATTCTAATACCCTTGAACTAGTAGTACCAACTGCAATTATCTTTCCACCTTTTCTTTTCGTGTCATTGATAATTTGCGCTTGATCAAAATCAATCCAAAAATACTCAGAATGCATAGTATGTTCTAAAATATTATTCACCTTAACTGGACGAAAAGTTCCAAGACCTACGTGTAATGTAACATAAGCTATCTTTATGCCTTTAGCCAATATTTTACCCATTAATTCGGCAGTGAAATGCAAACCTGCTGTGGGGGCAGCTGATGATCCCTTATGCTTTGAATAAACGGTCTGATAGCGTTCTTTATCTTGCAGTTGCTTCGTAATATATGGTGGTAAAGGCATTTCACCTAAAGCATCTAATACCTCCTCAAAAATACCATCATATTCAAACTGAACGATACGATTTCCGCCTTCAATAATCTCTAGTACTGTAGCTCTTAATAAGCCATTGCCAAAAATAAATTGATCATGTACCTTGGCTTTTTTACCAGGCCTAACCATTACCTCCCATTGATCATTTTGTAATCTCTTAAGAAGTAGGAATTCCATTTTAGCTTGTGTATTTAACTTCTCACCCATTAGTCTTGCTGGAATAACTCTTGTATTATTAAGAACAAGACAATCACCCTCATTTAAATATTCAACAATATCTTTAAAAATCTTATGTTCTATGGTTTTGTTGTTTCTATCTAAAACAAGTAGCCTTGAATCTGATCTTTCTTGCAAAGGCTCTTGTGCAATGAGCTCTTCTGGTAATTCAAAAGTAAAATCGCTTAAATTCATTTGATACTCCTTGTAAGTATGTACATATTAAAGGTATTAAATCGCTTTAAATTATAAATAATAAAGAGGATGAAGTCAACAACTATTTATCATATCCTCATACATATATTTTAAATAATGAAAAATGACACCTTTTCATAACATAAATTGTATTTTTAACAAAAATATATGTACAAATCCCTAAATTGTGTTAAAATAAGAATGGGAGCTGTATTGCAAAATAATTATAATACGGAGATGAACTAAATGTACAATATTTCAAACTTACTTCATGGCGACAAACTTAACAACGAATATTTAGAAGACATCAGTAAAACCCTCTATTATTCAACTGGCATTTCTGTTAATGTGCTAAACGAATCTAATCATTCAATTTACAGTTTTGGTGGCAACACCTCTATTTTAGATTCATTTGATGATGTACTTTATGGTTTAACAAACCATATATACAAAATTCAAGCACGCGCAATTAATGGAATCAGCACCTTCACTACCATTTACGGCTTCTCATTTATTACTGCAATTATAGCTAATGAGAATAACTATTATGGAGCAATCTTACTTGGTCCAGTGCTTACCGAGCAACCAAGTGAACGTATCATCAATGAGATTTTAAAAAGAAACAATTTACCTCTTTCAAAAAGATCCATCGTCGAAAATGCTATAAAGAAAATCTCAGTCATTAACAATGCAAGAAATTATTATGTATGCAAATTGTTAAATAGCATTTTATCTGCTACTCCATTATTGGACCAAGATAGCTTTGGAGTTAATCTTAAGGCTGAAGAGATAAATGATGATTATATTTTTGAAAATACCACTGAGGTAGCAAATTATAACTATGGTCTTGAAAGACTATTTATGAGCAAAGTATCCTCTGGTGATATCGAAACAGTTAAAAACTTATTCAAAGATCAAATCAAAACACTTTATTTTACGAATCTAGGAACCGAAAGTCTAAGACCCGTAAAAAATAATGGGATTGTATTTAGCACTTTACTTGCAAGAGCTGCAATTACCGGTGGTGTTGAACCTGATATTGCATTGTCTCATGCAGATCTATATACGAAAAAAATTGAAGATATATATAGATATAATGAGCTTATCAGTGTAATCGAACAAATGGTACTTCAATTTACAGACTTTGTATTACAAACTTCAGAAGTAAACCATGTAAGCGTTGTTAAAAAGGTATCTAAATATATTCATAGTCACTTGTCTGAACAAATTAGACTTAATGATGTTGCAGAATATGTCGATTTATCTCCAAATTATTTCTCTTCATTATTTAAGAGAGAAATGGGAATTGCATTTGCAGATTATGTAAATGAAATCAGAATCAAAGAAAGCCAATTCTTACTTGAAACTACTGATTACTCAATCGTAGATATTGCAGTTGCTGTAGGTTTTAACAATCAAAACTACTTTACTACAATTTTCAGAAAGCATACTGGCACTACACCAAAACAATTTAGAATGAAATCTTCAATTAAATAATAGTACCTTTTATAAAAATCAAAACTAGCTAAAATAGCTAGTTTTTTTATTTAGTATAGGTAATATTATAGTTTCTGTATTGTAATTATATTACTTCACCATTGCACCTGTAAAATAATACTCTATGATCTGTTTATAGGTAAAACCCTCTTGTGCCATACCTTTCGCACCTGATTGGCTCATTCCTACACCATGCCCATTGCCTTGTCCTACAAAAATAAATGTATCACTTTGACCTGAAACGGTTGGCAAACTATTAATATTATCTTCAGAAAAAATAATGAGTTGATTGTTACTCATATTAAGTTGGTTCGTTTCCATTTCACCATTAATCGTATATGCTTGTTGATAGCTTCCCGCTTTGGTACTTCCAGAACCAATCGCATTGAAGGTTTCAGGGGGCATATCTGTGCTTTTTATTAATGTGAATTTTCTACTCTTTAGGCCTAACCAGGTACGCATCGTTTCTTTAGGTATATCATGACTACCTGTTGTGCCAATAATTTTCAAGCTCATTGCTCTTCCTGCACTTGAATAGGAAATTACTTGAACATCCACTATCTTACCGATGTTAACCTTGTTTTTAGTTAACGCGGCTTCTATTTCAGTTGCTGAGATAGCTTGTAACCAAGGTTGTTTCTCTGGTTCCGTTTCGTATAAGTCGGGTTTACCTTTAAGATATGCAACTGTTCCACTCCAAACATTTTGACTATCTTCAGTATGTCCTCCGCTTGTTGAAAAGAAATATGCCGGAATTACTTTATTATCATAATATACTGCTTGATTATTGGTCTCATTTACAGCTACATTACAAGCAACTGTTTCTCCTGTTAATCCTTTATAAACCTGTGAAGTTACCGTATCACAAATCATATATGCTTCTTTTGGATATTTATTCGTATAATATGTATTATAAATAGCAAAGCTTCTTGCAGCTACTGCTTGCGCCTTAAGAGATTCCTTAGGCCATGAGCTCACTATTTCTGATGGTACAACACCATACAAATATTCTTCTAATCCAATTATATTTATCGCTGTAACGCCCTTTTTATTGTAACGACCAACTTCCATAGTCCCTCTATAACTTCTCTTCCCTAAGTTGATTGCTGCAATTCCCTTCGTTAAATCATTTGTAGTAAAAGAAGACTGTATATAGGAATTTTCAATTACAACTTCGTTTTCTGCGCCTATTTTTAACAAGGTTCGAAGTCCATTATCTGCAACTACTTCATAAGTTTGGCCTAAATTTGACTGTAGTATATTTTTTACAGCTGTTGCTTCAACTTCAGTAGCCGCATCACCTATGTAAACTTTCCATATTCCTATTGAAGCATTTCCGGAATAAGCCTTATGCCCTTGATCTTTAAGCGCCTTTACTATAGCATCACATTCATCGTAGGTTTTATAAAACTGTTCAGAAATCAAGAAGAACCCCGTTGCTGGCACAACACTAAAGCCTGTCGTTGAAGTAAAGGTTTGTTCAGTTTGAGGGTTTCCATCTATTTCATATCCTAATATTAAACTAGAATTCGTTATATTAATCGTATCTACTGTTTCATACAGTTCCTTTAAACCAACTCTTATTTTTTTGTTATAGTTTAAAGTGGAATCAGATGATGCTGTTGCTCCACTCATAAAACTCAAACACAAAATGATTGCTAAAGCAATATAACTATAGTTCCGGAAAATAGGCTTTGTTAAGTTTAATTTTTGCTTATTGATAACTTTCTTACTCATTAAAAAACCCCCTTCATATATCTATCTACATTATAAGGGGGTTGGTGTCAAAAATCCAGTTAAATTGTTAATATTTATTGTCTTAACTTAGCACCTAAGTCAAATTCCAGTCCATTGACAACCTTACTCATTACTTTATTGATTTCTTTTTCACTTAATGTATGATCATTTGCCCTAAAGACTAAGGAATACGCAATGGATTTATAGCCTTCTTCTATTTGTGAACCCTTGTAAACATCAAACAGTTTATAATTTTCAAGTATTTTCCCACAGCGTTGCTTAAGGATGTTTTCGATATCTTGAACAATCACTTCATCCTTTACCAAAAATGCAATGTCTCTATTCACTGCAGGATATTTTGCAATTTGTTGATAGGAATGATCTAGATTTGCATTCTTTACAATCAAAGCCATATCAACTACTGCAATATAGGCTCTTTCACCTATTTCATATTGATCTGCAACAGAAGGATGAACCTCTCCGATATATCCTAATTCCTTGCTGCCATTTATTAATATCCCCGCTCTACGTCCTGGATGTAAAAATGGAACTTCAATTTTAGGATCATAGGAAATCTTATCAATAAATCCTAGCTTTTCAATCAGCGTTTCAATAACCCCTTTTGCATCATAAAAATCACAACAACCATACATACCAATCGTAAGCTTTAATTGCTCTTTTGGTAACTCTACAAGTGGTAAGCTTTTAGGCAAATAAATTGTACCTAGCTCATACAATTTTGCTGCTTCATTTCTTCTATTAAAATTTGTAGCAAGTGCATTTAGGATCCCGTTCACTGTAGTCGTTCTCATATTACTAAAATCTTCCCCTAACGGATTAGAAATAGCGACAGTATTTCTGAGTTCATGACCTTCTGGGATGTTTAATTTATTGAATACCTTAGGACTTTCGAAAGAATAAGTCATTGCTTCACTTAGTCCACAATCCTCCATAACGATATGCGTTATATCTTCTATTTTTTGCTTGAAGCTCTTCTTACCAACAGTTGGAGTTCCAGTTGCAAGTGTAACTGGTATTTTGTCATATCCATATAACCTTGCAACCTCTTCAGCTAAATCAGCTTCATGGCTTAAATCTGGTCTAAAGGTAGGTACTGTTACAGTTTTAGCTTCTTGATTAACGATAAACTCTAATCTCTTAAAGCTATCCACTATATCAGCTTCTGAAATATCAGTCCCAAGGAGTCTGTTAATATTATCAGCGTTATAAGTGATCGTCATAGGTAATCTTTTTAATGGATAAACATCAATGATGCCTTCAACTACTTTTCCTGCTCCAAGCATTGCGACTAATTGGCAAGCTCTGTTCGTTGCTGCTTCCACATTATTAGGATCCAAATATTTTTCATACTTCGTCGAGGCATCTGTCCTTATACCTAATTTTTTCGAAGTTAATCTTATACTTGTTCCTTCAAAGTTTGCAGCTTCAAATAAAATAGTAGTTGTCTTTTCTGTTATTTTTGTGTTGTTTCCACCAATCACCCCAGCAACAGCTATGGGTTTTTTTGCATCTGCAATAACGAGCATGGAAGTATCAAGTGTTCGTTCTTCATTGTCTAGAGTTATTATTTTTTCCCCATCTTTAGCTGTTCTGACAATAATTTTTTTGTCTTCTAAAGTCTCTACATCAAAAGCATGCATCGGTTGACCCATTTCAATCATTATGAAGTTCGTAATATCTACGATATTGTTAATTGGTCTAACACCTGCTGCTCTTAGTTTCTGTTGTAACCATCTTGGAGATGGCTGAATTTTAACATCTTGAACGATCTTACCAATATATCGAGGACATAGCTTTTCATTTTCAATCGTTACAGTAGCATAATCCCCTGGATTTCCTTTCACTTCTTCATAAATCATCTCAGGATATTTAAATTCTTTATGAAAGGTTGCTGCCGCTTCTCTTGCAAGTCCTAAAACGCTAAAACAATCTGGTCTATTGGAAGTCACTTCATATTCTACAACAATATCATCTAATCCAAATATTTTCTTTACATCCATACCAAGCTCATAGGGTTGATCAAAAATAAATATTCCATGCTCTGGTGCATCTGGATACTCTTCTTTTGTAAAGCCTAACTCTTCGATGGAACAAAGCATTCCATTAGACTCCACTCCTCTAAGCTTACCATTTTTTATTTTCATACCTCCTGGAAGGGAAGCTCCATTAATAGCAACTGGGATATAATCGTTCACATTAATATTATTGGCACCTGTTACAATTTGAATAACCTCGCTACCTACGTCTACTTGTGTAATCACTAATTTATCTGCATCAGGATGTTGTTTGATTTCAAGAATTTTACCAACCACAACCAAATCAATATCCTCACCAAGCTTTTCATAGCCTTCAACCTTAGAGCCTGACATCGTCATTGCATCTGTAAAGGTTACAATATCACAATCTATATCAACATAATCTGTTAACCACTTCATTGGAACATTCATCAGTATACCTCCTTAAAATTGTTTTAAAAACCTAATGTCATTTTCATAAAAGAGTCTCAAGTCCTCTATACCGTATCTAAGCATAGTAATACGTTCAAGTCCCATTCCAAAGGCAAAGCCACTATATATCGTTGAATCAATACCTGACATTTCTAACACCTTAGGATGTACCATCCCGCAGCCTAGTACTTCAATCCAACCTGATCCTTTACATACGCGACAACCTTCTCCACCACACATAACACAAGAAACATCCATTTCTGCACTTGGTTCTGTAAAAGGGAAATAATGGGGTCTAAATTTAACCTTCACCTTTTCACCATATAATTCTCTTGCAAATTCCGCTAAAGCACCTTTTAGGTCCGCCATTGTTACTCCCTTATCAATTACAAGTCCTTCAACTTGATGAAATACAGGAGAATGGGTTGCATCTACTTCATCAGAACGATAAACCCTACCTGGTGCAATAATTCTGATTGGCGGCTTATTGTTTTCCATAACTCTTACTTGAACAGGAGATGTTGCTGTACGAAGCATGATGTCTTTATTGATATAAAAAGTATCTTGTTCGTCTCTAGCTGCATGGTTTTCTGGAATATTAAGTGCCTCAAAATTATAATAATCATTTTCAATTTCAGGTCCTTCTGCAATAGAATAGCCCATACCTATAAAAATATTTTTCAAGTCATCTAAAACAACATTCATCGGATGTCTATGTCCAATACTAGCTCTTTTTGCTGGCATAGTTACATCAATAAACTCAGTTTTTAGTTGATGCTCTCTGGCAGATCCACTTAAAGCCGTCTTAGCTTTTTCAAGTTCTTCCTCAATAAGTTCTCTAACCTCATTTGCTAATTTACCAATATGAGGTCTCTCTTCATCAGTTAAATCCTTCATACCTCTTAAAACACTTGTAAGCTCACCTTTCTTACCTAAAAAAGCAACACGGATTTCGTCAAGCTTTTTAAGATCTGTAACTTCTGAAATATTCTTTATTGCACCATCTTTTATTTCTTGCAATTTAGCTATCATTATAGTACTCCTTCCTTTTTTCAATCTATCTTATAATTGGAATTGTCCGTTTGAAGCTATCTTTCTAAACAATAAAAAAGCTCCATCCCACAAAGGGACCGAACTGTTCGGTGGTACCACCCTAATTTCTATGATTTATCACAGACACTTAGTTTGCTTAACGTGCAGCTTCCGTCATAACTTACTAAAGGTTCAGTCATGCAGCTCTCGTGGGAAATTCAATAAACGAATGAACTTAAAAGTGCTTTCAGCCAAGGGCACCTTCTCTCTATAAGAATACGAATATCTACTGTACACGGTCATAGCTTTTATATTATCTTTTATATTTTATCATATAATCCGTTGATGTCAAGGGTTAAAAACAAATTCGGATGTGTAATTACAACATTACTCTATTCTATATTATAGTTATGGTTGACAAAGCAAAACCACCTTTATAAGGTGGTTTTGGCTATTATAAATATGAAATGATTATCTAGTATATTATCAAATCTTAAATTGATTAATCGTTTTAGTAAGTTCATTAGCAAGTGCATGTAAATCTTCAACCGCTTCAGAAATTTTAGTAATTGCATAGGATTGTTCTTGAACTGTAGCATTCACTTCCTCAGATGCCGCCGCTGTCTCCTGTGAAACAGCTGAAATATTTGTGATAACATCTACCATTTCAACTCTATGATGATCTAATTGTACAATAGAGTTATTTAAGGTTGCAATCTTCTCGGTGATACCTTCAATTGAGCTTGAAATATCTGATAGGGATTGATCAACCTCAAGAACAACTTCCGCTTGATCGTTCCCGATTTTCGTAACGCTATCCATCATGGAAACCGTATCATCGGTATTCTTTACAATGTTAGAGACGATTGTATTAATTTCTGTAGCAGCATGATTAGATGCCTCCGCTAGCTTTCTTATTTCATCTGCTACAACCGCAAACCCCTTACCATGTTCTCCTGCTCTAGCAGCTTCTATGGATGCATTTAATGCAAGTAGATTCGTTTGAGCTGCAATGGTTGTAATGGTTTCAAGGAAGTAGATAATCTCTTTAATCTTTTCAGCTAATGAAAATATCGAATCTGCAATTTTCGTATTAGATTGTTGGTTTGTTTTATTTTTGTTTTTAAGATTACCTACGGTATGAACACCCTTTTCTTTTGATTGAGTGACTATTCCAATATACTCCGTAATTTCATCTTGGTTCGCATTCAGCACTGTTAACTGATCAGATATTTCAGTGATGAAAAGAGAACCTCTTTCAGCCTGTTCAGCTTCTTCACCAGCACTTCTAGCAATCTCATCTGATGCAAGTGCAATTTCCTTAATAGCCTCTCCTGCAATTTTAGATGATACATTTAAATTTTCTGATGCCACCAACACTTTTTTGGAAGCAGAATTGATATTGTTAATTAAAATCCCTAATTGCTCTACCATTAAATTAAAGGATTTTGCTAAGTCTCCAATCTCATCGCTTCTACTAACATTTGTTCTAATAGAGAAATCTCCTGTTTTTACCTTTGTCATATCTTCTAGTAATGATTTTATTGGTCTAGAGATAGAATTAGCTAAAATTACAGATATAAATACTCCAAGTGCTAGGGATATTACACCTAAAATCAATATATTTTTTAAGATGGCAAGAGCATAATCATTTACCTCAGAGTAATATATCGATCCGCCTAGTTTCCAGCCATTTTTATCTACTGTATTAAATACTAGGATTTTCTTTTCTTCCTTAGTATTGTCTTTTTTACCTGTTTTTTCTTTATATGTATATGTCATTGAACCCGTATCTTCACTTGTTATTTTTTTGAGCACTGATTCCACTGGAATAGGTTTATCTAATAGTGTTTCATCCGGATGTGCTATAACATTGCCAATACTAGTCGTTAAGAATAAATATCCATTTTCACCAATTTGAGTCTTAGCAAGCTCTTCAGATAATGTAGTTAGTGTAAAATCTATCCCAACTACCCCTAGGAGTTTTCCATCTGTATCGTACACAGGTGTTGCAACTGTTACAACAATAAGTCCTGTTGATGCATCTGGATATGGATCGGTCCAAATTGTTGCTTTTTTTTCCTTAGCTTGTTTGTACCAATCTCTTGAAGTTGGATCATACCCTTCTGGCAAATCATCCTCTGGATACATGATCATCTGTTTATCTTCAATCCCAATATAAATATATAACAAATCTGCATGTGCATTTTTAAAAGCTTCTAAATCTTTTAAAACCATTGAATGATCAGTACTTCCGCTTTTAATATGGTTCATAATTGATTGAGAACCAGCATAATATTGGGTACTGCTTTCATACTCATTTAAGAAATATGTAATTGCCTGCTCTGATTTGTCAATTATTTGACTCCCTTGATTAATATATAAATCCTTAACACTTCTATTTGCTGTTAAGTAGGACCCAAATCCGATCACAAAAAGAGATACCGCAATTGAAAAGAAAAACATTAACAGTAATTTCATCTTAAGTGTCAATATTCTCAACTCCTTTAATTGAATTATGAAATAATTCCGTGCTAAAATATAATAATATTATACATTATTCTCAATAATAATACAATAGTTTTAATATTTGATGCTATTGTCAGAATTAAACAAATTCAATCCCATTGCCTCCCTTGTTGTATTGTAGTATATGAACAAATCAGTTCCTTAAAATGGATGTCATTCCTGTTCATTATTATGAAGATTGCCTCCCCAGTCTCCTCCTACTTGCTTTACTCTTTCGGAAAGCTGTTCAATATACTTAAGCACCTGATTTCCTAGATGCTCTATATTCCCAATATCGATAACCATACGAAGTGGTTTTACTTGCATAAGTCCTTGCATTACAAGGTCAAGTGAGGTAATATCACGCTCTTTCATTACTCTACTAAAATGTATAATAAAAGTTCCGTTATTATTTTCAACATGAAATGCTGGTTGCTTATCATTTGAAGTTGAAGTTTTAACAGTATTGGGTTTTGGAGATGTACGTCCTTTCTCACTCAAAACCTGATTAACTATTTTAAGTAGACTTTTTGTTTCAACTGGCTTAAGAACATAATGTTTAGCTCCTCGATTGATAGCTTCAAACAACATTTGCTTCTGATTAAGTGCACTAATCATAATGATCCTAGCCTCTGGATCAATTTCAATGATTTGAGTAACTGCGTCCACACCATTCATAATTGGCATTGAAATATCCATAGTTACTATATCTGGTTGCAACTCTTTATATAAGACTGTTGCTTGTTTTCCATCACTTGCCTTCCCTACAATTTCATGACCGGCCTCAAGAAAAATATACTCAATATTATTTCTCATAACCATTGAATCATCGACTATCAATACCTTAGCCATTGATTACCCCTCCTATTGATTCATAGATCTCATCTTCATCAAAATCAAGTAAAATTCCCACACTAAGCTTATGATTGTTGCATGTCAATGAATATATCTTATTTTGTAACTGCGTATGCTTTAAATAACCACCTTTATTCCTAAGAACCAATGGTATCCCAATCGTAAAAAGACAATTTGTCTCTTGATACTTTACAAGTGCATTCCCAATGATTGTATTAACCACTTCGCCACTAGCATCATCTATATAGCTTTCCTTTTTTTCTAAAATGATATCTCCCAATATCAAGTACTTTAACAAGCTAATAACACTATTTTCATTCGTACTAAATAAAATGATACCATTTATAGTACCTTTAATACTAATAAATACAGTAATCTCATTTAGCTGAATGATGCTCTCCGATATCATTTGTTCAGACTCAAAGCTTAAACCTACATTCTCAGAAAGATGTTCTTTCGTTGTCATCACAACTGCTTCAATAAAAGCTTCTGCCGATATTTCGTCAACTTCTTCACTTGTTATTTTTTTAGGTAGCGTAAGTGTAAACACAGTTCCTTCCTCTATGCCGTTTTTGATTTCAATCAAACCACCAATCTCCTCTACACTTGCCTTGACCGCTTTTAGCCCAATACCTCTACCAGATAAATTAGTAGCACTATCTCTAGTTGTCATATGAGGAATAAAAACAAGAATCTTTTTCTGTTCTTCACTCATAGAATCAAGCTCATCTTTAGTAATAAGCCCTTTTTCAAGTGCCTTCATTTCCATGAATTTTACGTCTATACCTCTTCCATCATCTGAAATAATGATATTAAAGTTTTCACCACAGTCTTGAATCACACAAGATATTTTTCCGAAAATATCTTTTCCTTTTTCTAAACGTATATCTTCTGCTTCGATTCCATGGTCAACACAATTCCTGAAAATATGTACAAGTGATTTTACAACTTCATGATAATCCATTCTATCTACAAAAACCTCGTCTCCAGTTATTTCAAATGACTTTATGTTTTTACCCCAACGTTCACTCAATTTTATGGTGTACTCTGGGTAATTGCTCAATAACTCATGGAGGGATTGATATCTCAAATCTTTAATCATTGCTAATATCGTTTTAGCTTCTTTATAATTTACGGTAGTTCTTATTTTTTCTTCAATTTTTATAAGCTTTTCATTCTCAATATGAAAGAGTTCTCCTTCTTTAAAAAAGTCTTTTCCAGTGAAGGATTCAATAATATCCAAGTCTTCCTGTAACCATAAATATAATTTGTCCCCATTAATAACCTCTAGGATATTTGCTTCTTCCATTTTATACAATTGATCCTCTAATTGATTAAGTTTATCAACTAGATTAAGCATATAATATTGGCTAAAACTACCTTTAAATGTATGAATCTGCCTTAATAAACCTTCAACCTGTGTATTTGGAATTTGACGAAAACTTTGTTTGAAAAACTTTTTATATCCTTTTATTAATGAAATAAAATCGTCTCTGCCCAAAATTGCTTTTACAACCATTTTTAATGTTTTTCTCTCTTCGTCCATTCGCTTTTCTAAAAGCTTTTTATCAGTTATATCTGTTATAATCACCATAATGAAGTTCTCTATTTTTTCATCTTTAGCCATTTTATAACTTATGCTAACACTTTTATCTCCAATATTCATTTCCTCAGGTAATAAAGGCATATACAACTCTCTCATATCCTCTTCACAATAAAAAATTTTCAATAACAACTCATTCGTAAAATTTTGCATTTCAATATCATCTGGATAAAGCAATTCAGAGAAACTTTTATTATAAACCTTTCCTCCAAAAATTCTTTCACATTCCAAGCTATATTCACCTTGAATCATCAAGTCATTTTTCAATGTTAAGATGCCTTCACCAACATGATCAAATACATTTCTTAACTTCAATACCTTCAAGTTTAGTTGTTTATGAGCATGTTGAATCAACTCTTCATTTTTTTTGCGGCTTGTTATATCATGAAAAACCAGTATTGCCCCTATTCGCTCACCATAGTCATTTTCTACAGCTACTCCCGAACAAAGACATGGGGTTTTTTCATTGTTACTATTTATCAACTCTAATTCATATCCATTCATGTAACCTTTTTCTAGTAGTTCAATGACAAATTCATTGTTCTTTTGAAAATGATTGATTACTTTACTTGCAGACTCCCCAATTATTTGGTGATCAAATAAACCAGTTATATCCATTGTAGCCTTATTCACTTCACCTATTATAAAATCATTATTCATAATGATGACAGGATCCTTCATTGTATTCAACACATATTCTGCTGCTATTTCTTGCGTTAAATTCATAAGCTTATACTTGCTAATTGCATACCAAATACCGGCCATTACAATTGTACAAAGCAATACTCCTAATGGTAATATTTCAAAGCCAAGTAATGGTAATAACGTATCTGTAATCCCTCCAAGAATTAATGTCGTCAAGGTAGTAATGATGATGATTTCTGCTTGTCTTTTTTCTCTTACAGATTCTGTGCGTCTTCTCCATAAAGTTAATAGCATTAGCCCTAAAAGAACATAACTCACATAATGAATATCAAAGGCCACTGACCACTTTGTACGATTGGTATTCAAAAACACCCAGCCCATTGTTGTCTTTACCAATTCACCTTCTGTATTTTTCAAAAACTGCACGAAGAAAAGTGTTGAAGGGATATATAGCAATGGGAAGTAGCGATAATACTTTTTGATCCAGTGATTATTTGTAATAGAGGTTATAAACAAGAGCATTGAACCATAAAAAAAACACCATCCTAAACTGGAGATAGTTCGCCATAACAAGGCTGGCCGATAATCGTTAGCAGATACCATAAAGGTATATCCTAGACTCCAAAAACTTAGATTGATACACATAATAAGAAACATAATATTAATAATTGATTTTTTATTAAGTAGAAAAACATAAATACCACTAAACATGTAGAAAATAAATCCAGTAAAATAGCATAAAGACCATAGGTTCATAAATACGCCCTCAACTCTACATTGTTTTTTTGGAATAACACTACCCCAACAAAAAATTGGGGCTACATATTTCTTAATTATACAAAATTTGACTCCATTTTACAAGACACTTAATACTACGTTTGGTATTGTTCAAGTAAAAACAACCTTTATCTTAAAACTTAAAATAATTTGACAATATATTACATCACCTATACCTTTCAGTAACTTTAATATGTTATAATAATAATCACCTATATCATTTTAGTATCGTTAAATGGGATTCATTTGAATAAGAATCCTAGCACAGTAATCATAACAGACTGGAGATTACCACATGTATTTGGCAAATAAAATTATACATATATCAGACAAAATAAATAAAAACATTTTAATTAAGTCTATTAGAAGCGGCCTAATTTTAATAATCCCGCTGATTATTGCAGGATCTATCTCGTTAATTTTCAACAACCTTCCGATTGCTCCCTATCAAAATTTTATGAATGATCTCTTTGGTTCTACATGGAAAATGGTCGGTGATTTAATCTGGAACTTAACATTTGGTATCATGGGCCTTGCCCTATCTATTACCGTAAGCTTCTCCTTTGTATCACATTATTCTTCTGAAAAGAACGTTCAATTGAATCCAATTATTGTCGCACTTGCCTCAATGATATCTTTTCTGATCATTACGAATACAACCATGACAGGTTTAAACACAAATCAAGTTGGTGTTACCGGAGTGTTTATGGCATTACTGATCTCCCTTACTTCAAGTACTATCTTTGTAAAAGTACATAAATTATCTAAAATTAGACTAAAATCCTTTTATATAGATAATGATTCAAATTTACAACTAGCACTCACTTCCATCCTTCCATTTTCGTTCACTTTATTTGTTTTTGTACTGTTGAGGTATAGCCTAACTTATTTTGGCATCCAAGATATTAATAGTTTACTTACTCATTTGGCAGTTGGAGGCTTTGAGAATATTGATAATCCATTTTTTTCTGGCCTATTGTTCGTTATACTTCATCAAGTATTCTGGTTTTTTGGTATTCATGGAGGAAATGTTCTTTATTCCATATCAGACAATATATATATGGCCGCCGTACATCAAAACATCAATACTCTTGTGCTAAATCAAGAACCCATTCACATCCTAACAAAGCCCTTCTTAGATGTTTTTGTATTTATTGGAGGTGCCGGCTCTACATTATGTTTATTATTTGCCATTTTCATAGTTGCTAAAAAGTCTACTACTGCTAAAATGGCAAAACTATCCTTATTACCTGCCTTATTTAATATTAATGAAATTATCTTTTTTGGTTTACCTATTGTGTTAAACCCAGTGTTTTTAATCCCTTATATATTTGTACCAATATTACTTTATAAAATAGCTTATTTAGCTACAGCTATTGGCTTAGTTCCTCTAACAATTGCTGAGGTCAACTGGACCACACCAATCTTATTAGGAGGGTTAACAGCTACAGGATCATGGCGAGGTATACTCTTACAACTCGTAAACTTATCGGTTGGCGTAGCTATCTATATTCCTTTTGTCAAAATGTTTGAAATTCAAAAAGATAGAACAATCAAAGCATCCTACGAAAAACTATTAGCGGTTATTTTAAACAACTACAATTCATCTCATAAAGTTTTATCACGATTTGATGATATCGGGAATATTGCAAATGTATTAATTTATGAAATAAAAGATGCTCTTAAAAACAATACTTTATATCTTGAATATCAACCACAAGTGAATGATCAAGGTATTGTTACAGGTGTAGAGGTGCTTCTGAGGTGGAATCATTATCGATATGGAAAGGTACCCCCTCAACTGATTATTGTACTTTCAGAAGAATCAGGCCTCATCCATGAGTTAGGTCGATGGATTATTGCAAAATCTTGTTCTCAATTGGCAGAATGGAAAAACCAATCAAACGTTAATATAGAGATGTGTATCAATATTTCACCTGAACAATTAAACGATGAAAAGATGTTAATGATTTTAAAGGATTCTATTAAAAAGTATAATATCAATCCGCAACAAATCGAGCTTGAAATCACAGAATCTGCTCCATTAAAAACTGATCATACAACTCATCAATTCATGGCAAACTTAAAGGATTTAGGAGTAAAAATTGCTATGGATGATTTCGGTATGGGTTATACCTCTATGTTGTTTATGCGTAACTTTAAGGTCGACACCATCAAATTAGATGGTTCCCTTACGAAGGATGTTGTTAAAGATAAAAATTGTCAGGAAATTATATCTTCTATGGTTCATTTAGCCAATTCTTTGAATGTAAAGGTCATTGCT
Organism: Firmicutes bacterium HGW-Firmicutes-1; assembly: GCA_002841625.1. Classification (NCBI taxonomy): domain Bacteria; kingdom Bacillati; phylum Bacillota; species Firmicutes bacterium HGW-Firmicutes-1. Next base: position 362,386 of record PHAG01000001.1, read on the forward strand.
GAATATGTTGAAACAAAAGAACAGCAAGCTATCTTGAAGAAGCTTGGCTGTCTCAATTATCAAGGCTATTTATTTAGTAAGCCCGTTTTACCTAATCAAATAATTGAATACTTGAATTCTCAACACGACTAAGAGGTGCATTATAAAAAATATACCAAAAACAAACAGTCTCATTTCCTATATCTTGTATCGTATGACAAGATATAGGAAATGAGACTGTTCAAATTCAAAAAGATCGTCTCGTCAGCTTATATACCTATCTCATCTTCGAAATTTCAATAGTTTATCCCCCGAAGGACAAATTTTTACAACGATAAGTAGATATATATGCTAACACTATAATACTATATAGTCTATATTATAGAATAACGATTACTAAAGGGGTGAACCAATGGATTTTACGATATATACTAAAGTGTTTTTTGGTGAAAATGCATTAGATGCATTAAGGGTGTTAAAGATTAAGAAGGTATTCGTAGTCACGGATCCATTTATGGTACAATCTGGTGCTATAAATAATTTAACTATTATTTTAGATGATATGAAAGTGCCTTACACAATATTCGATGATATTGTCCCCGACCCCCCTATTGAAAAAGTTGCAAAAGGTGTAAATGCATTTTTACAGGCTGATCCTGATACTGTTATCGGATTAGGCGGCGGCTCAGCTATTGATGCAGCAAAGGCAATTTCTGAATTTGCTTTAAAGATTAGTGGTAAAAGTAAAAACCTTTGTATTGCTATTCCAACGACAAGTGGTACAGGCTCTGAGGTTACTTCATTTGCAGTCATTTCTGATAAACAAAATAATATTAAATATCCTCTTGTTAGTGATAGTCTACTTCCTGATATAGCTATATTAGACCCAAAGCTGGTTATTACTGTTCCAAAAATTGTTACAGCTGACACAGGTATGGACGTCTTGACACATGCAATGGAAGCTTATGTGTCTACCAAGTGCAATGACTTTAGTGATGCCTTAGCAGAAAAAGCAGTAAGATTAGTTTGCGAAAATCTTCTAGATGCATATACTGAAGGAGACAATTTAAAAGCTCGAGAAAAAATACATAATGCCTCCTGTATAGCAGGGATGGCCTTCAATAATACTTCATTAGGGCTCAACCACGGTTTAGCTCATGCCTTAGGTGCACAATTCAAAATTGCACATGGAAGAATAAACTCTATTCTCCTGCCACATATTATAAAATATAATGCAAATATAAAAGGTAATTATAATGAAACCTACAACGAGGCTGCAATTAAATATGCAAACGTTGCTAAGATGCTAAACTTTCCTTCTTCAAATATTGGTGAAGCAATTAATAGTTTAACAAAAGCAATCATAAAACTGCAAAAAGATATGAAAATGCCAATTTCTCTCAGAGAACAAGGAATCCTTAAATCTGATTTGGATAAATTCAAAGAAGAAATTGCCAAGAATGCGCTGCAAGATGCAACCACTAAAACCAATCCAAGAGTTCCAACTCTTGAGGAGATCATCCAAATCCTTGAGGATATATATTAAAAGTAACTACTATAAAAATTGCTAATTCCATTTTTCACTTATAAACGAAAAGGGAGGTGCTGCACAATTTGTGTAGCACCTCCCTTTTAATGAAGTCGTTTTAAAATTTTTCCTATCATCGTTGCTCTATTGAAGGGTGTCATAAGGTATAATCCATCAACCACTGGCGTCATGGCCTTACCAAGCTCTACCGAAATATGAATACCGACTTCTTCTGCTTCTTCCCTTGACATCTTTGTGTTAAACATATTTATTACAACATCTGGAATATTCATCCCAGCAAATTCATTATTTATAAATTGTGCATTTTTATAACTTACTAAGGGTAGTATTCCACCCAATATTTTAATTCCTGTTTTTTCTTTTATTAACCTTAACTTTTGAATATCTTGCTCAGTATAAATAGGTTGTGTGAGTAAGTATTTAGCTCCTGCCTCTTTCTTTTGAAGCACCTTTTCAATTATTTTATCTAAATTAGCACCCTTTGGATTGAGCGCACCACCATATATAAATACATCCTCATTCGTGAGCTCTTCATTCATTTCCTTTACAAGTGACATCAACTTGACAGAGTTCATATTGAATACACTTTTAATCTCATTTCTCAATATATCTGGTAAGGGATCCCCCGTAACCAGTAAATAATTTCTTATGCCTTCAACATAAGCGGCCGATATTACAGATTTCAATGCAATGACATTTTTATCTCTGCAGCACACATGAGGCATTACATCAATTCCAACTTCTCGATATATTTTTGTTGCCATCATTAAGGAATCCAACCTCATCTTCCCAAGTGGGGAATCAGCAATTGTTAATATATCCACTCCTTCTGCTTTTAAAATATGAGCCGCTTCCATCAATTTCGAAATATCGTATCCAAATGGTGGGTCAATTTCTACGGCTACCACAAATTCACCTCTATCTAACTTTTCCCAAAAAGGATTTTCTTTTTTCTGAGAAACGATACGCAAAGATTCTATACTGTTTTTCTTCCTATGAGCTTCTATCTCAAATGTCTCTAAATAATTAGATATTTGCTGTATATGAGCAGGTGTTGTACCGCAACAACCCCCAACTATTTTAACTCCAAGCTTACATATATCAATTATTTTTTCTGCAAAATAATCCGAATTATCCATATATAAGGTTCTATCATAGATTTTTTCTGGATAGCCTGCATTTGGTACTGCAGCATAGATGTTCTTCTCTAAATCAATATTTTTATAAAGATTATAAAGATGTCCTGCACCAACCCCACAATTAAATCCAAAAGCAGTTAAGCCATTCAGATTCGTTAATTCTTCAATCATTCGTTTATAACCAATGCCTTTTTTTGAATATCCATGTAAATTTATTGTAAATAAGGCAATAATCTCAGCATCTTTATTTTTGTCTAAGATATATGGAACAAACTTTTTAATATAATCTGTCTGTGAGAACGTTTCAAAAACAAAGGCTTTCGCACCTAAGTTCAAAAAAACATCAATTATTCTATAATACTCACCCATGATTTCTGTTTCAGAGCTTTCACTGGTCTCGGTAATGGGTCCTATTGAACAAGCGACAAACACGTCTTGATTCAAGGCACAAGCAGTTGCAATATCATAGCCTTTTTGAAGCACTTTGTTTACTTCTTGAACCGAACAAGCCATATCATAGCGATTTGCTGAAAAAGTATTCGTACGGATAAGCTTTGCTCCTGCACCAATATAGGCATTGTGAATGTTCGTTATAGCTTCAGGTTTTTCAAGATTTGCCTTTTCACTCAGATGATTGTAATCATTCTCTTGACTCGCATAATAGGTACCCATTGCACCATCAATTAATAATATATTTTTTTCAATATATGCTTTAATAGAGTTGTTTTTCATGTGATTCTTCCTTTTTGGGATTTAAGCTTTTTTACCTTTATAATTCTTTTTATGATCTTCAAATACAACAGTTCCTTTGTTTACTTCAGAACTCTTAACTAAATAAACAACAAACCTTTTAATACTGTTCATGAATTTTTCTGATTCCATCTCACCTTGACTGATTTTATGAAGTGCTTTCTCCCATTTTCCTGTTGTCTCAGCAGATTTAAGCTCTTCCGGAATAATGGCAATTAAGTTTATACCTTTTTGAGTCGGAAATAATGCTTTTCCCTTTCTTCCTATGTATTCTACTTGAATGAGCCTTTCAATAATGCCTGCTCTAGTCGCCGGCGTTCCAAAGCCAGATTCCTTCAAATGCTCTTTTAAGGATTCGTCTTCAATATATCTACCCGCATTTTCCATAGCACTAAGAAGCGTTCCTTCTGTATAAGGCTTTGGTGGGGATGTTTGCTTCTTCAATACTTCAGTATCTTCAACGGTTCGTTTATCACCTTTCTGTAATGGAGGTAAAATCTGTTCCTTATCATCCTTGTTTGCAATGTAAAGGCTTTTCCATCCTTTTTGTGTTATAATTTTACCCTTTGTGACAAAGGTGTCTTTACCTACACCAACAATCGCTTCTGTTGTTTCAAACAAAAAATCATCATAAAATACAGCAATAAATCTTTTAACAACCAATTGATAAATATTCAATTCTTCTTTCGTTAAGCTATTTATTTTAGGTGTAACATCCGTTGGAATGATCGCATGATGATCTGTTACCTTGCTGTTATCTATAATACGTTTTGAAAACTTAAGTTCGCCTTTTGCTAGGACTGGCTCTATCGCCTTATTATATGGAGGGATGTTTAATTGATCCATTGTTTGTTTTACTTTTGGCTTCATATCATCGCTTAAATACCTACTATCAGTTCTTGGGTATGTAATAAGCTTTCTTTTTTCATATAACCCTTGCGCAATTGACAATACCTCTTGGGCTGTATACCCATAATTCTTATTTCCATCTCTTTGTAATTCTGTTAAATCATAAAGCAATGGTGGCATTTCCTTTTTCTTACTCTTAGTGACCTTTTTAACAGTTCCTTCTTGGCCTTTTACTCTATCTGATATCTCAATTGCCTTTTCTTCCTGAAAAATCTTTGTTTCTGAAGGCTTTTCATCGAACCAAATACCATTGAAATCACTAAAGTTAGCAGATACTTCAAAATAGTCCTTAGGAACAAATGCATCCAATTCCTTTTGCCTTTGTACAATGAGTGCTAAGGTTGGCGTTTGTACACGTCCAATGCTAAGCAAAATATTGTTTTTTGTAGTATATGCCCTTGTTGCATTAATCCCTACTAACCAATCTGCTTCTGAACGACATTTCGCTGATTGATAAAGAGCGTTATAAGCTGCTCCATCCTTAAGCTTTTCAAAGCCTTCTAGGATGGCTTTATCTGTCATACTTGAAATCCATAACCTCGTAAAGGCTTTGTTACATTTTGTATAACTATATATATATCTAAAGATCAATTCACCTTCTCTTCCACTATCTGTTGCACAAATAAGGGAATCCACATCTTTTCTGTGAACCAAAGTGTTAATAATCTTTAATTGTTTAACAGTTTTTTCGTAGGGTTTTATTTTTATTTCATTCGGAAGTATGGGGAGAGATTGATACTGCCATTTCTTAAGCTTTTCATCATAGTCTTCTGGCTCATACAACGTTACTAGGTGCCCTATAGCCCAAGTAATGATATAATCTATGCCTTCAATAAAACCATCACCCTTTTGGACGCATTTCAATACCTTGGCGATGTCTCTTGCTACTGAAGGTTTTTCAGCAATAATTAATTGTTTACCCATAGTTTTTCTCCTTTTTATAAGAAGCTTTGTTAGATTATAGCACAAAGAAGCCAATTGAACAAATAGTATTAATATATTTACTTACTATGCTTTTGCTTATATAATAGGAGTTAGAATCGTTTTGAAAGGGGATTATTATGACACCAAAAGATCATTTTTATCAAATACAAGCAGAAAGCATTATTAAAAAGCTTGAGCAAAGAAATATGGCCGGTTATTATTGTAAAACATCTGAAGAAGCAAAGAACTTAGCACTCGACCTAATGAAAAGCCCTTCCGTAATTTCTTGGGGAGGTTCTCAAACTATAACAGAAATTGGCTTGTTAGATGAACTAAAAAATCATAATTACACACTTATAGACAGAAGGCAAGCCAACTCACCAGAAGAAGTTAGAGAAGCTTATCTGAAAGCCTTTGAAGCTGATTATTATTTAATGAGTTCAAATGCAATCACCTTAGACGGCGAACTCATCAATATAGATGGGAATGGCAATCGAGTAGCCGCCTTAATCTACGGTCCAAGAAACGTCATCATAATCGCTGGTATGAATAAAATCGTTTCTAACGAAGAGACGGCTGTTGCACGTGTAAGAAATTTCGCAACTCCACCAAATGCACTACGTTTAAACCAAGACACACCATGTTCAAAAACAGGTAAATGTCATGATTGTACACATGAACAATGTTTATGTTGTCAAATTGTTACTACTAGATTCTCTAGAGTCTCTAAACGAATCAAGGTTATCCTTGTGGGGGAAACACTAGGATTTTAAAAAATCATAAAGGGATATCTCAAAATAGATTTTCATCTACCGAGAGATATCCCTTTTTAGATTTATAATATGCCCAGTTAAAGACCTACTCAAGCTCATCCGCCTGCAGTCAAGAACCGTAAACGAAAGCTATAAATAACACTTTCAAGGCTCTTTTCCCCCTTAAAGATAACAATAGTAGAAGGTATAAGAAGCGACCCAATTGAGACAAACGATTCCTCTCTTACTTCCGCACTCCAATGTTCTCCAACAAAAGTTGATAAATTACATTCTATATGCTCCAAGCCCATAAAGTAATCAATAATTTCTTGCCTTCTCATGCCTCTCATTTCCAGTAGCCTCTCTTCAGTCTCCATCCATTTGCTCCTTATAAATCAGCTATAAATCAATAACTTCATATTCTTGTTCCAACAAATTTATAAATAGCAATTTATTCCTCAACAATTCCCCCCGATGTAATAGAACTTTAATCACTTCACTCACTTGTATTGAACTAGCTAAAGCTGGTGTAAAGGAAGGATTGCCAAGTAACTTTTCTTTTCCTTTTGGTGTATTGTTTTTATAAATCTTATTTAATGTTCTATCACCTGGAAATATTGTTGATACTTGTCCATACCAACCTGCAATTGCACCGTATACAAAAGGAGTTTTTAACTTTTCCGCGATGTCTTGCACCAAAAACCTTGTATGGATTTGATCTAAGGCATCTACAATAACATGATGCTCTCTTAATAATTCTTCTGCATTATCCACCGTTAAAAATTCATTAATAGGTTTCACTAAAATTTCCGGATTGACTAGTGCCATACGTTTTTTTGCAATGACTGCTTTGCTATATCCTATAGTATCTGTATCAGATAGAATTTGTCTGTTTAAGTTGGTTTCATCAAACACATCACCATCTATGGCAGTAATTGTACCCACTCCAATTCTTCCTAACATTTCAATTACATAACCACCAAGACCTCCACAGCCGATTACACATACCTTTGAAGCTTTCAGTACTTCATTCTCTTCTTCACTTATAGTTGACCTATTTCTTGTATAACGCATAATCAACCTCCTCCTACCGGTGGGAATATTGATACAACATCTGAACCTATTAGCTTCGTATTGATCTGTCCATCTCTACCATTGATTAATAAGATTGCAACATCTTCTACTGGAATTTGAAGCCTTTCAATGATATCAAGGGGGCTCACACCTTCTTCTAATTCTATGAACATTTCTTTGCCACGGCCTTCCCGTAGTGTAGCAAATAATCTAACTTTTATTTGCATATAATCACCTCTCAATGAATTCACTTTATAGATTCCATTTCCTTTACAAAGAGTCAATACTACAAAACCTCCGTATTCGGTTAAACACAATATATAATCTTCCTCGACCATAGGCAATCAGCACAGGAGGGTGTGACACCATAACAATCTGCAGTTGTAGAACGCACCATATCACATCCATCTACTAATTCACAATCTATACAAGAAGGATAATGATTGTTATATACAGTGGATCTAAAGGATTCATAAGCTGAATTTTCCCAAATTTCTCGCAAGGATTCTTCTTTAATATTCCCAAACGTATGCGCTAATATTTCTTTTTTTCTGCCAAATACTACCTCCGAACCGTCATGTGCCAAGCGATAACAAGGAGTTACATCACCGGTTGCAGTAATCACGAGTGTATGATCTTCAATAAACCTACATCTTCTATCCGTTTTTAGTTGATAAGCTGGAAATTTTACTTCCAATCCACTTCTAAAAGCATAGTTTCTTACACCTTGGAAAAGTTCCTGTATTTCAGTATTTTCGTACAGTTTGTAAAGAACCAACTGGCTATCTTCCATGCTTGTCGGAAGAATATTTGAGAATATCACCTGTGATGCTTGGATAGATTCAGCGATATCAATAATTTCATATACTTGGTCTTTATTGCTTGTTGAAAGCACCATCTGTACTGAAATAGCAGGTGTTTTACGGCCTCTTGTTTTCTTATATTCATTTAATGCCTTCATATTGTTAATAATCTCATCTAATGGAAACTGACGAATTGAGAAGAAAGTATCATGGTTCCCGTCTATTGATATCACTAGATGGTCAACTGTGTCAACAATAGTCTCCAACATTTTAGGGTGCATAATTGTTCCATTCGTTGTTAAGGTTAAATACTTATCCTTTAATGCATACATAACCCTCTCTACTTCTTCAGCGTAGGTTGGTTCACCTATTCCACCAAGGACTACTTCTTTTATAGAAGACGTTTCATTTATTTCTTTAAGGCATTTTTCCAATACTTCTCCAGGCATATCACTCGTCTCGTAATCCCATGCATTTCTATAACACATGGTACAATTTAAATTACATTTATTGGTAAGCTCTAAGTAAACTTTTTCAATGGACATTTCAATCCTCCGCTTTTCAAATTACTTATGCAGAACATTCATTGTAAATGAAAGGGCTTCTTACGAAGCCCCTATTTGATAGATACCTAACTTATACTCCTAATAAGGTCTTTCTTTCTTGTGTAGGGATACCATCGCTACCCCAACCACGAAGTGAATAATATTCTGGCAATAATTCTGATAATCTTGCAACATTTCCCTCTGAAGGACCTGCTACGATAGGATCTTTTAATAACCTACTAGGTAATGTGTCTTGTGACGAATCAATACCTGCAGATAAATTATAAAGTCTTTCAATGTTCCAAATTCTTTCTCCTGCCATTAATACATCTTCAACGGTCCAATCTGTTCCAATAACCGCATTGATCATTGCTGCATAATCTCCTCCACCCATTGCAAAGGAAGTAAATAAACACAAACCAGATGCATCAATAAATGCAGTAAGATCTTGGAATATTTTTACCCATGTTGCTTTTCCTTCAAGCGTAAAACGGTCTAATTTTTCTGGTAAACCAAGGATTTCCGGAGAAATCATGTAGCCTCTAACGTGACAACCACCACGATTAGATGTTGCATATTGTAAACCTTGACCCTGAATACCTCTTGGATCATATGCAGGAAGCTCTTGTTTTTTTACTGACATGGATAACTCTGGAACACCATAGCTGTCTGTTAATCTATAGGAACCATCCGCCATTTTATCACCGAAGCCTTCTCTCAAGCCCATACGTTTCGTCCATTCTACGACTGCATCGGCATTGCCAAATTCTAAAGAAAGTCCGTCTAAATCTTCATCCTTAATATAACCCTTTTGATACAATTCCATTGCTGCTGCAATCGTTGCACCTGTTGAAATTGTGTCTAGACCCATTTCATTACACCAGTAGTTGGCTTTGATAACAGCGCCCATATCTGATACTCCACAATCTCCACCAAATGCCCAAATAGTTTCATATTCTGGGCCACCGCCTTCAATATCATCTACTTTACAATAACGTCCACATGCAATTGGACATCTATAACATGGATCTTTTTTCACTAAGTATTTTTCTGCTAAGGTTTCTCCACTAATTTCTTCCGCCTGTGCAAATTGAGAGGTTTGGAAATTATTCGTAGGGAAAACACCATTTTCGTTAATAATATTTACAAGTACTGCCGTTCCGTATGTAGGTAATCCTTGGCCTGTTACACCATTTTCTTTGATTTTTAGCGTACATTCTTTAACAACTTGTTTCAATGTTTCTTCTTGTGCAACAGTAACCTTTCCTGTACCTCTCACTACAATCGCTTTGAGGTTTTTTGAACCCATTACTGCACCAACACCAGAACGTCCTGCTGCTCTAGAATAATCATTCATAATGGAAGCCATTTTTGATAATTTCTCGCCTGCAGGTCCAATTGTTAAAATTCTAGATTTTTCAGGAGTTTCACCTTTTAAAATGTCCGTAGTTTCTGAAACCACCTTACCCCACAAATGACCAGCATTTCTTATTTCAATTTTATCGTCTTCAATCATTACATAAACTGGTTTATCTGACTTGCCTTCAACAATAATGAGATCATAACCTGCAAACTTTAGCTCTGGTCCCCAATATCCACCTGAGTTAGAGGATGCAATCGTTCCTGTTAGAGGGCCTTTGGTTACTACCATATATCTGCCTCCTGTTGGAGTTGGCGTACCCGTTAGTGGACCTGTTACAAATAATATTTTGTTTTCTGCGCTTAAAGCATCAATGTCTGGCGATACTTCGTCTGCGTAAATTTTTGTACCAAGTCCTCTACCCCCAATGTACTTCTTAGCTAGTGCTTCATCTAAAGCCTCAACCTTAGAAATACCTGTAGATAAGTCAATTCTTAAAATCTTTCCTTGATAACCGAACATAAAAATAGCCTCCTTTCAATTTGGGCGCAATAATCCTTATAGGTTATTGCAGTTAAGTAGTTTTAAAAATAAATGATTCATATTTATTTCCAATCCTTTCCAAATTCGGGAGGCAGTACAGTTTCCTGTAAAACCCATAGGTTAATGTTCATGGTCATTGACTTTAGAACGATTAACTCGGATATGGTATTCAGTTGTTTATAGTCTATATTTTATCATATTTTCAAGGTTCCTTCAATGATTTCAATACTAGAAAGTATTTTGTGTTCTAATTTTGACGCTTTCATTATCACTGATTTATAAGGAATAAATCGAATCCCCAACCTTAATTTCACCACTTTGGATTACTCTAGTAAAAACGCCTTCCTTAGGCATAATGCATTGACCTACCTGTACTTTTATTGCACAACCACTATGACATTCTTTTCCAATTTGAGAAATTTCTTGGATCGTATTTCCAATTTGCAACCTTGTTCCTACCTCGAGTTCATGAAGTATCAAGCCTTCAGTTGTTATATTCTCAGCAAATTTACCGCTACATAGTCCTTCAATACCAATTCTAGTCATTTTATCTATACTTTCCTGTGCCAATAAGCTTACTTGTCTGTGCCATTTTCCAGCATGTGCATCTCCAACTAGACCATGATCCTCTTGAAAATATCCTTCTGGAATTGACTCCTTAATAACACCCTTTTCTTTACTAATGTTGACTGCAATTACTTTTCCTACAACTTTACTCATTTAAAACCCTCCTTGAGATAGTCTCCTGATTTTCCACCTGTTTTTTTCATAAGCTTAATATCACCAATGATCATTTCTTTGTCAATTGCTTTACACATATCGTATATCGTTAATGCGGCAACGGAAACTGCGGTTAAGGCTTCCATTTCAACCCCTGTTTTGCCGGTGGTTTTGACTTCTGCCTCTATGAGAATATGATTGTGTCCAATTGTAAAATGTAGATCAACTCCTGTAAGCATTAAAGGATGACACATAGGAATTACTTCACTTGTTTTTTTCGCTCCCATAATACCTGCAACTTGAGAAACACAAAGAACATCTCCCTTTTTGATACGTTCATTTTTAATTGCTGCAATCGTATCTGGATGCATATGTATTGTGCCGTAAGCTACTGCAATTCTTGTCGTATCCTCTTTATCTGTTACTTCAACCATATAAGCTCTTCCATCATTATTAAAATGAGTAAATGACATATTCACTACCTCCAATTTATCCACCAACTTGAACCATATTTCTTGAAATGAAATTGCCTTGTTCAATAGAATGCTCTAGTGGTTTTTGTGAAATCGAATACTTTATGAGTTCTTTTAAGGAGCCGTTTTCCCTTAAAATAGTACGTAGATCAAATTCTTCATTTGAATGAAGACAATACTTCAATTGACCTTCTGAGGTTAACCTGATTCGATTACAGGTGTCGCAAAACTTGCAGGATATTGGACTGATTAAACCAACTCTACCTTTTCCACCTGGCAAGGAGTAATATACTGCTGGTGAACCATAATCTGAAGATGTAATCTTCATCAAGCTAGGTACTTTTTCTAATACGTACTCATTTGACAAGAAATTTTCTAAGGACCAGGTTGCTACTTCACCAATAGGCATGAGTTCAATGAATCGAACATCAATAGCTTCATCTTTCGTTAATGCTACGAAGCGCTCAACTTCATTCTCATTAAAGCCACCAATTAATACTACATTCAACTTTATTGGAGTTAATCCAACTTGTTTAGCCATTTCAATACCCTCGAGGACATCTTGTAATTTACCACCTCGAGTCATCATTGCATATTTTTTTGCATCTAAGGAATCTAAGCTAATGTTTACACGTGTTAGCCCAGCTTCCTTTAACCTTTTAGCCATTTCTTTTAAATGTATGCCATTCGTTGTTAATGCCAAATCAGTAATTTTAGAATGACGACTTATTTTCTCAATGAGTGAAATAATTCCTTTTCTAACAAGAGGTTCTCCTCCTGTTATACGCACTTTGTTTACGCCCAAGTCTACAAAGGTGGATACGATTTCGTCAATTTCTTCCAAGGTCAAAATAGAGTCATGATTCAGCTTATCAATTCCAGCTTCCGGCATACAGTATTTACATCTCAAATTGCATCTATCTGTAATGGATAATCTCAAATAATTAACTTCTCTTCCAAAAGAATCTTTCATATTAATTACCCACCTCCAATACTACGCCAGGATTATATAAATCATAACCTCCAATTAAGGCTAAATTGTCTTTAAAGCTGTTTGACTGCAATAGATCTATAAAGCTTATAACCCGATTGTCATTAAGATATTCTATTGGCACCAAAAAGTCATATTCTTCATATCCAACTGGAATAAAATCTAACTCCATAGCTTGTGCACTCGATAATACTCCCAATCCAGTATCAGCCCCGCCAGATTTAACCGTTACTGCTACAGTCATATGAGTAGTCATTTCTCTGTTATAGCCGTTTATTTTAGCAGAATCTAATTGTAGGTTTTTAAGCTTATAATCAAGAAGCTGTCTTGTTCCAGACCCTCGTTGTCGATTCACATAGGTTACGTCTTCCCGTATTAAGTCTTCAAAGCTTTGAATATTTTTAGGATTCCCTTTTACAACCATAAGTCCTTGAAGTCTTTTTACTCCTTTGATCATAGCCATTGATTTAGGAGGAAAATATTTCTTGATATAAGAAGTGTTATACTCCCCTGTCTCTTCATCAATTAAATGTATCGGTGATATGTGGCATTCTCCTCGTTTCATAGACATAATGCCCCCCATACTACCTACATGTCCAGAAGTAATTGGCATTTTGTCAGCAATTAAATCTAGAATCAAATCATGACTACCAATCAACACCAATCTATTCATTATTTTATCTAAAGATTTTAACAATGAAATTTGAACTTTTTGTCCTCCTTCAATCCCTTCTGACCTACGTGGAATGGATAGCACTCCATCTGCTCGAACCAAACTCATCGTCGCACCAGCACCTCTATTTAAAGGAGTTGCGATCAGTCTCCCTTTGACTTCTCCAAGCGTCACTCTTACAAGTTCTTGGTGTTTAAAAGAAGATACGACTCTTTGAGATAAAATTGCTTCAATATTTTTTGTTTCGCTTTTTTTACTTGAATACATCTCAAGAATAGGTTTTACAAAGGTGTCAAAGGCAAAATATGCCGACACCGGATAGCCTGGAATTCCGATTACGCCTTTACCATCTATCATTCCTAAAATAGTTGGTTTCCCTGGCTTAAGCGCAACTCCGTGTACAACTACAGTACCTAGTTCACGAATAATATCTACTGTAAAGTCTTTAGATCCAGCAGATGAACCTGCATTTATAATTAATAAATCATTTTCATTTATACCCTGCTTTATAGCTTCTTTTAAAATCTGTCTATTATCTATTGCTGGCGTATATATTTTTGGCAAGCCTCCTAATTCAGTGACCAAACCTTCAAATACCTTGGAATTTGAATCAATAATTTTACCATACTGAAGCTCACTCATATTTTGTACAACTTCTGTCCCAGTTGGTAAAATACCAACCTTTGTTCTTGAATAAACCGTTAATTCATCAATACCACCGCACAAAAGTGCCCCAAGGTCTACTGGTCTGATTGTATGATTCGAAGGGATCAACATCTCACCTTGAACGATGTCCTCACCAACTGGTCTAACATGTTGCCAAGGATATGCAGGAGCAATAATTTGAATAACTCCTGTGTCAATTTCCGCAATATCTTCAATCATGATTACACTATCCCTATTTTCTGGCATTGGGTTTCCTGTATTAATATAGTTAAAATGAATTCCCTCTTGAAGCGATTTAGGTGTCTTTTCAGAAGCACCATAAGTATCGGCTGCAATTACTGCTATACCATCCATAGCTGAACAATGGAAATTTGGTGATGATATTTTAGCAAATACTGCTTCAGAGGTTGTTCTAAATAACACATCATGAATAGATAACTTTTCTGTATTAAACGTAGCTGGTAGCGCCTCTGTATATAAATGAATTGCCTCTTCTACTGGCAAATTAGATATATATATATTTCTTGATTGTTGGTCTAACTTTATAATATCTTTATCTTTATCATTTTCATTTTCACAACACATTTATAACTCCACCTCCTGTAGCAAGTAAACATCAACTTGCTCGCCTTTCATCAAGCCTTCCTGATTGTCAGAAATTCGTATATATCCAGAAGCTCTAGTAAGCAATGACATCATTCCTGATTTACCGTATAGAGGAATCGCATTCCATTCGTGATCATTCCTAATTAATTGAACCATTTGATAGGTTTCTTTTCCTGGAGAAGAATGCACATTACTATCTAGGGTTGCCCTGACATGAAATGTGTTGGTTACTCTTTTTAAGATTTTTTGCATATACCTTTTTACGAAAATATGAAATACCATTAAAGCTGCTGCTGGGTGACCTGGTAGTCCAAATACAAGTTTAGCGTCAATTTGGCCAATAATAGTCGGTTTTCCAGGTTTGATTGAAATTCCGTGAACGAGTACCCGTCCACCATCAAAGGACTCAATTACTTGTTTTGTATAATCTCTTGTACCTACCGAGCTTCCTCCTGAAATTAAAACGATATCAGCTTGCTCCATTGCTTGACTAAGTTCATCTTGTAATTTCCTAAAATCATCTCTGACGATAACTTTTTTTATTACTTCTCCACCTAATTGTAGAATGAGTGCATTCAAAGCATAACCATTGACTTCTCTAATTTGTCCTAGCTTTTGGGTTTCATTGTAATCAATAATCTCATCACCTGTTGAAAGAATGGCAAATTTGGGTTTGTTATAAACTTGTACTTTGTAGGTACCAGTTGCAGCAAATAATCCAATGTCATAGGCTGATAGTTTTTTGCCTTTTGGGGCAATCATATCACCTTCTTGTAAATCATCTCCGATTAGTGTAATATTTTCTCCTGGTGCAATCGGCTTTTGAATTAATATTGTTTGTTCATCTAGTTTCTGTACGTATTCAATCATTACCATACCGTCTGCACCACGGGGTACCATACCACCAGTAGGGACATAGACTGCTTGACCCTTTTGAAGACACAAATCAGTACTTTCTCCCATATTCACTTCTGATACACATAGCAAAAAGCTAGGCATTGCATCTGATGCTCCCATAACATCTTGGCAAATAACAGCATAACCATCCACTGTTGATCGATTGAACTCTGGCAAATTAACTCTTGCATAGTAATCCGTAACAGTAATTCTATCTACGGCATTGATTAAATCAACCTCTTCTGTACCAATGATATAGGTTTCAGATAATCTATCTATTATTAAATTGACTTCTTTTACAGTTAGTACATTGAAAAACTCCATAATATCGTCTCTTTTCTTGCTTAAATTTTTGGTCTAAATACTAGTTCAAGTGACTTATTTATTCCCAATTGGTTCCCCACATTCCGAGGTATCTCCAACAAGTATTTGCAAACCATGATAGAGCGGTTCAAGTATAAAAGATAAGGATTCATTAACAGCTTTAGGGCTACCTGGCAAATTTACAATAAGCGTATTTCCTCTAATACCCGAAACACCTCTTGAAAGCATACCTTTTGGTGTAATTTGTAAGCTATTATATCTGATAGCTTCTGAAATCCCAGGTACTTGCTTAATGATTGCTTTTAATGTTGCCTCTGGTGTAACATCTCTTTTACTAAAACCCGTTCCTCCAGTTGTTAAAATCAAATTAATGTTTAATTCATCAGCCATATAGATCATTTCGTTACATAATGCCTCTTCTTCATCTGGTAGCATAACATATCTTTTTATCAAATATCCATTTTCACTCATCATAGTTTCTATCAGTTTTCCACTGATATCTTCTCTTTCTCCACGAGACCCTTTATCACTTGCTGTTATAATTCCAACCGAATACATAAGGCCCCTCCTTTTTGTTTTTATTATACAAGTATATGTTTTTCACCTTTTTTTACTTCAATTTCGCCTTTATTCATAAAAATGACTTCATCACATAGCCTTCTAGCTTGGCTCATATTATGTGTAATCATGATTGTAGTCCCTTTTTTTTCGTTGTTTCTTTTTAAGATCACTTTTTCTATTAATTTCATGGAATTAGGATCAATATTTGCAGTTGGTTCATCCAATAGAAGAAGCTGAGGTTCAAAAATTAATGCTCTGGCTAACGCAACCTTTTGGGCTTCTCCACCTGATAGGCTTGTAGCAAGTTGATCTCTTAAATCAAATAGCTGCAATTCCATCATGATTTCGTTCACTTTGCTTTCAATTGTTTTTTTAGATTGCTTTCTTATTTTTAATGGGTATGCAATATTATTGAATACAGATGTTTTTAACAGATAATGCCGTTGACTCATAAAAGTGATCAGTTTAGATATTTGCTCATTCAAAATACATCTATTGTAGTAAATTTCGCCAGAGGTATTTTGTTCGATCCCTGAAATAATTCGGAGTAAAGTGCTCTTTCCGGCGCCATTGGGTCCAATGATTCCATAAAGTTTATTGCTTTCAAATAAAAGAGACTCAATATTCAAGACTGTTCGTTCTTCGTAAACTTTGCTCAAGCCTTTTATGTTTATTTCCATATTAATCTCCTACCACATATTTGTATAATATAGAATTCACTATAAATGAAATAATAAGTAATACAATTCCCATAGCAATAGACATTGAGTAGTTTCCCATACTGTTATTCATGGCGATAAACGTAGTCATAACTCGTGTATGACCAAGTATATTACCACCTACAAGCATGACTGCACCAACTTCTGAAATTGCTCTTCCAAACCCAGTAACAACAGCTATCAGTATCGTAATTCTCATTTCCTTTATCAAAAGGATTAAGGTATCCCATCTGTTACCACCAAGAGTCTTACATATTTGTCTTATTTCTGGACCTTGCTCTTTGGCATGATTAAAAATGATTCCTGTAATGATTGGTGTTACCAATAAAGTTTGTGCAATTATCATTGCGGTTGGTGTAAACAACAAACCAAATTGTCCTAATGGGCCTCTTCTTGAAATAAGAACTGCTACAACAAGTCCTACCACAACAGGCGGCAAACTCATAAAGGTATACAGAAATCTTGTGAATACTTTTTTAAACCTAAATTTCTTTATTGCTAAAAAAAGTCCTACTGGAGTTCCTATAATGGAAGCAATCATTGTTGAAGTAAAGGATACAAAGATGGATAGGGATATAATTAAATATATCTCTCGATCAAAGGATAAAAGAAGTTTAAATGCTTCTTTTAAGCCATCCATTATATATCCCATATCCTTCACCTCCATTGACCATATTTATTTATTGCGCATTCGGTATGAACAAAGATTGTCCAAATTCTTCTTTGCCAAACTCACCAATTAGTGTTTGTGTCTTGTCTGATAATATCCAATCAACAAATGCCTTTGCGCCTTCACTGTTAATTTCTGCATTCTTACTGGGATCAACTGCCATTACTCCGTACTGATTCAGGAGCTTTTTGTCACTCTCTACGACTATTTTCAAATCTAATGTGTCCTTCATCGTAAGGTAAGTCGCTCTGTCAGTTAAAGTATATCCCAGTTTTTCATTTGTCATTTGGATAACATCACCCATGCCTTTTCCGGCTGAAAGATACCAATCCCCTTGAGGCTCTATTCCTGCTTCTTTCCAAATACCTTTTTCTTTTTTATCGGTTCCAGAATCATCACCTCTAGAAACAAAAGTATAATTTCCATCTCTCAATAAAGTAAACGCTGCTACAACATCTCCCTTGGCTTTATCTATGATGCCTGCTGGGTCATTGTTGGGTCCTATAATAATAAAATCATTGTACATAACATCGAATCTTTCAGCTGCATGTCCAGCTTTTACGAACTCTTCCTCACTACTTTTTGCATGCACCAATAAGACATCCGCTTCTCCATCTACGCCCATCTGAATTGCTTTTCCTGTACCAACAGCAATAACCTTAGCTTCTATTCCTGTTTCTTCTTTAAATTTAGGCAGAATATAATCTAGCAATCCACTATCTTGTGTACTTGTAGTTGTTGCTAATAGTATACTTTCATTTTCTTCAACTACTTTTGTTGTGTTATTATTTGTGCATCCAGCAAATATCGGTAAAATCAAACTACCAATGATTAGAGCCATAATCACATTTTTCTTCGATGTCACAAAAAACGCCTCCCTAGGTTCTCACTTGTAACCTAACTCAAGCAATGCGCTTAGACGCCCCAACCTATGAGGTAGGGACTTCTTTAGTTAGGTTGAAAATAATTATTATTAGTACTTGTACTCTATTCACTAATTATACAGAGTTCATACCAATAAAAACTAGCTTATAATTTAAAAAAATACGCTAAAATCAACAAATACTTCTGTCAAATTCTTCAACTATATTGATAAACCTTCCAACGTATGTTAGTATTAAATTAATCATTTAATCAACTTAAATATATTTATGAAAGGATGCTTAAGATGATTCACAATTTTGATCGTAGTTTAGAAAAACATAACAATTATGAAACAGAGTATCTTAAAATACTCTATTATGATTTGTCCAAAGACTATAAGGAAATCTATAAATCCTATCAATATAATAGACTCTGTACAATTGCAAATGGTACAAAACACGTCAAAATTAATAATGGTGTTGAATTTGATTACAACAGTTCCGAATTCATACTTCTTCCTCCTAACTCTAGTGTACAAATGGAGATTAAAGAAGACACGATTGCAGTGGTGTATGAAATCAGCGATAAGCTTATTGAGGATACTAGAAACCATATTCAAATCAAGTTTGAAGCTGATGCCATCGATGCTAAAAATAGTATTGTCAAAGAAAAATTCAATGAATGTATTAAGGCACCGCTTAAAAGAATAAATGAGTATTGTTCAAGCAATGACGCAAACAAAACCTTTTTAATAGACTTATGCTCTCAAGAGCTTACCTATAATTTAATTAAGAATTTTTTGATTACCCCTAATCCAAACAATAAGTATTTTGATCCCGTAGATTATACTGTTAAATTTTTAAATGAAAATATATATGAACCAGTTACTATTAACGAAATTGCTGCTTACCTTAATATGTCTGCTTCAAATTTAACCTCTTGCTTCAAAAAGAGGACAAACATGACACCAAAAGAATATCAGAATCTACTTAAATTGAAAACTTCAAAGGAAGCCCTCAAACATAAGAATGTTACTGAAGTGTGTTATGATTTAGGCTTTGAAAATGTTTCTTATTTTATTAAATTATTTAAAAATTACTATGGAGAAACTCCAAAACAATTTGCTATGAAAATAAATTAAACTATTTAACAATAAAAAATCATATTATCTTCTAATATTTGTATTGGCAGATAATATATTTTTTATTGCCACATCAATTGTGGCATAACTAACTCATCTTAATCGCTTTTCCATTTTATAATGTGGTATTGTTTTTTCGATAAACATTTCTCCAATTTTAACATATCCCAGTTTTACATAAAAACCAACCGCTTCCGCTCTTGCATGTAAAACAATTTTTTTATAGCCTAATTCCTTAGAAAAATCCTCGGAATATAAAACTAATTTTCTACCAACGTTTTGTCCTCTATAGCTTTGGTCAACTGCCACTTGCCTCATTTTAATCTGTTCCTCGTTGATTTCAGTTAAAACAAGCGTTCCTATCATTTCGTCTTCATGATATGCACATAGATGTATACTTCTACTATCTGCAGTTAAATTATCCTCGTAAATACTCAGTCCTAACGGCTTCCTTAATACTTCATTTCTAATCTCCAAGGCTTTTTCATATTCCTTAGAAGAACAATCAATTTCTTTAATTCGTATATTATCTAACATAATGCATACACTCCTTTATTGAAATTTATAAAGGCATCCTATAAAAGATGCCTTTCTGATTAATATTAAAGAATTATGATGTCAATGTTGGAATTAGTATAGTGGGTATTTATCTACCAATTCTTTCACCATCGCCGCAGCTTTTTCTTTGTTATTTTCAAAGTCGGAAATTGCTAGATAAATAATCTCTGCAATAACCTCCATATCATTTTCTTTCATACCTCTTGTAGTGACAGCAGGAGTCCCTAATCTAATCCCACTAGTAACAAATGGGCTTTGTGGATCATAAGGTATCGTATTTTTATTACAGGTAACACCTATTTCATCTAAATGCTTTTCAGCCACTTTACCAGTAATATTCATGTTTTGCAAATCAACCAGCATTAAATGATTGTCCGTTCCACCAGAAACCAAATTGAAGCCTCTAGCTGTTAATGCTTTTGCAAGTGCAGCTGCATTTACAACAATTTGCTTTTGATAAACCTTAAATTCATCTGTCATTACTTCAGCAAAGTTTACTGCCTTTGCTCCAATAACATGCATAAGTGGTCCACCTTGAATACCTGGGAAAATACCTTTGTCAATTGCTTGCGCATATTCTGCTTTACAAAGAATCATTCCACCTCTTGGTCCACGTAAAGTTTTATGAGTAGTTGTAGTAATAAAATCCGCATAAGGTACTGGACTTGGATGCATGCCAGTAGCTACTAACCCAGCGATATGAGCCATATCAACCATAAGTAATGCTCCGACCTCGTCCGCAATTTCTCTAAATTTCTTAAAATCTAATGTTCTTGGATATGCACTTGCTCCAGCAATTATTAATTTAGGTTTGCTTTCCTTTGCAAGCTTCATTACCTCATCATAGTCTATAAATCCACTCTTATCTACTCCATAAGGTACAATGTTAAAATATTTACCTGACATATTTACTGGACTACCATGCGTTAGGTGACCCCCATGAGAAAGGTTCATACCCAAAATAGTATCACCCGGTTGTAATACAGCAAAATACACTGCAAAATTTGCTTGAGACCCTGAGTGTGGCTGAACATTTGCATGATCTGCTCCAAAAATTGCTTTGGCACGTTCTCTAGCAAGATTTTCTACAACATCTACATATTCACAACCACCATAATATCTCTTCCCTGGATATCCTTCTGCATATTTATTCGTAAGCGGACTTCCCATTGCTGCCATAACCGCTTCCGATACAAAGTTTTCTGATGCAATTAATTCAATATTGCTTTTTTGTCTACTTAATTCTTTTTCCATAGCATTTGCTAGTTCTAAGTCTACTTTTTTGACTTCATCAAATGAGTACATTATACATCCTCCGTTTTTGTTATTAACCATTCATGAATACATAGCATCTATTCATACATAGGAAAATCGGTTTTAATATAATATATTCACAACGCCATTTCTATGTATTTATACAGAACTTTTTAGTTAATAAATAATTTCAATTTTATGCTAGGTGTATTATAACATAAGATATTCAAATTGTCTCCGTATTTACGCCATATTTTTTATATTTCATCCTTATCTGCAAAAAAACAAGTCGATTCTTAGAAAGTAATCAGCATTACCATCAAAATATATGTAACTCCTCACTTTCTTCCTCCATCTTAACGGGAATACATATTGAGAAAGAAGTATATTTATTTGGAACACTATCACAATCTATACTACCCATAAGTTTTTGAGTAATCATATTATACACAATATTCAACCCCAAACCTGTACCACCATTTGCTTTATTTGTAGTATAGAATGGTTCGAAAATATTACCTAAATCTTCTGGCAAAATACCTTTGCCATGATCAGTATAAATCAAATTCACTTTATCAGCTTCGGTTGAAAACGCAATATCAATTACAACCTCGTCCTTTAGTTCATACCCATGTATGACAGTATTCATTAAAAGATTCGTTAGTATTTGTGAAATAGCACCAGGATATGAAGTAATGATTAGATCACTTGGTCCATTGATATTAACTTTATGCTTATATTTTTTCAATTCATGCTTTAGACTTAATAAAATCGTCTTAATATAATCCTTCAGGTTAAACGTATCGAGTCTAGATTTCGTTTGATTTACTGCGACCAGCTTAAAGCTTGAAATCAAATCCGTAGCTCTAAATAAATTATGTTCAATAATTTCGCTTGTTTCAATTACAGTATCGACAAACGCCATCAATTCTTGTTTAGAAATATTACCTTCATCTAATCTTTCAAATAGTTTATCACATTCTAACTTCATATAAGAAATGGAAGTGATACTTACACCTACTGGAGTATTGATTTCATGGGCAACTCCTGCAACGAGATTTGCCAAAGATGCAAGTTTTTCTGCTTCAACTAATTTTTCTTGAGTTTTTGTTAAATTTTTAATTGTATTTTCAAGTTCCTTATTTATTATTTTTAATTTCCTGTTCCAGCTTAAAATGATTGCTACAAACATCAGACTAATTGATACTACAATAATAGTAATTCCAATCATCTTCTCGGAGATAATTGGTTGGATTTCACTTTTTAACCATTGTTTTTCTATTTCTTCTCTTTCTGACTTTGGCATACTCATAATTGCTTTGTTAATAATATCTTTCAAAGGTTCGTAGTCCTTCCTAACTGCAAATCTTATTTCATTTTCAGAAGAAACCTTAGTCTCTTGCAGCACTTTAATATTTGTATAACCAAATTTGTCAATATAATAGGAAGCTTGAGCAAATTCTGTAACAAAGGCATCAATTTTACCAAAGGAAAGCAATTGTAGCCCTTCATTTATATCTTTAACTTCAATCAATTCTATACCTGGATACTTTACCTCCAAAAATTCTTGAATTGCAAAGTCCTTAATAACACCGGTTCGAATATTTTGAAGTTCGCTTTCATTAATATTGGGAAACTTTGAATTCACTAATATAATGTTATGAATACTAATATAAGGATCTGTAAAAGCAAGATACTCTATCCTATCTTCAGTAATTAGAATACCACATAGCATATCAATTTCTTTATGTCTAATGGCTGTTAACATTTCATCCCACTTCGAATAATATATCTCTTGAAACTCGATTCCTGAATATTTTTCGACCCATTCTATATAATCGGGAGAAACTCCTTTAAATACCCTATCTTCATAAAATTCAATAGGTGCATAATTAGGGTCATGGGCAATCTTAACAATAGGATGATTTTCAATCCATGTTCTTTCTGATTCATTTAATTTCAATGATTTATGGGATTGGTAGTTAAGAGAATAAAGTATACCTAAGGCTGAAAGTAAAATGAATAATAAAAATATGACTAAATTCTTATTAAATAATTTCTTCAAGTTTTTATTCACCTACTCTTTGAATTGAATTTAAAATCACTAGTTTATTGATAATTTTCAAATAGATACTTGTTAATAGTCTATTATTCAAAATATTATGCGTAGAAAGTGTCGTTATATGACAATGGTAACACCAGTTTTACAAAAAATCAAGTAATATTCTTTTTCTCTATAAATTTTCTCTTATATAGTCAAATCAACATCATTGTAATGCTTCAAACTGTCGACAAAAACATTTTTTCTGGTAGGTGTATTCATTATTGGTTAAATTGTCAACCTGCAGCATTAGTATAATGCCTATATTTGACAAATATGAGGATGGTCAAATGTTATAGGTAAATAAAAGTTTACAACGCCAAATATATCTATTTCCACGAAATCAAGCACAAACGATATTGCCATTAAAAATTCATTTAAATTAAAACGCATCTTAGTACCTCTTTTTTATAAAAGTTATAATTTTAAAGTCATAAAATTATAGTTTAAATGAGAACGAAAATCAGTTTTTGCTAGCTGAATAAATAAAATTAGACACCTCAATAATTGAAATGTCTAATTTTTCATCAAAATATTATTTCTTTTTTTTATACTTCTTGTCCATAGCTAAATAAAATAGTTGTAAATTTCTAGGTAAGACATACTCTTGTACCTCCTGATTATCTTTGATATTTCCATAGACCATTTTTAAAATGGACTCAATAATCATCGCTTTTGGTGGTACATCATATTCATCACCATCATAGGACCATGTACGGCAATCTACATCATTACCACATAAATCACCACAAGAAGTGCAATTATTTTCTTTAACCTCCATTTGAATATCCCGCCCATTAACCCGTATCGTTGGAGAGCTTAGGAACTTATATTGTTTTGCTAGATCTGCTGTGTTCACATTAACTTTGTTCGTGATTACTTCCACACCAGTTAACTTAAGAACATTTTCCACTTCCTTAAGTGCTTCATCTAAACTAGTATCGGTTCCCTGACAGCGTTCACATGTACTTAAATCAAGATATAAAAAATCAATCGTAATCCTTCTTTTGTTACCATTGTTTATTGGAGTATCCGTACAGCAATTACTATCACCCACACATTCATCTTGACTACTTAAATCAGTTGCACCGCAGTCACTACAACAAGAACATCCTTCTACTTCTTTTAATTCATCATTTTCCATTATTCTAACTCCTTTTATTTACATATTTTCAGCCTTTTCATACAACTTTTTCATTTCATCTTTAGAAATCAATGCTGACATAATATATGCGATAATAATAATTCCTGGAATATCTATCAATAGCCTTGTGATTGCAAACTTACTTCCCAACGCAGATACTTCAAATAAAAACATAGGTATTTTCGTGGTTGACCAAGCTCCAATAAATATTAATATATTGCTAAACTTAACACCTTTTTTCATAAAAACCGTTGCTACTGGAAAGGCTCCATACAGTGGACCTGCCGCTGCTGATCCAATTGCTATTGAGAGAATGATTCCCTTCACGCCTGAATTTTCACCCATATATTTTATCATAGTATCCTTGGGAACCCAAATGTCCAACAAACCCAGCAAAACAAAAACAGGTGGAATCACTAAGATCATTTCTTTCAAACTATATGCTGTAATTTGCAATGATTTTAGTCCCAGCTCATAATTAAAAATTGTAAGGATTCCTATTCCAATGAGCGTACCAATAAAAAACCGATATCTTTTAAATTTATTTTTCATAATCCACCAACCACCTTCCCTATAATTAGTGCAACTATAAATGAAAAAACAAAAGCAAAAGCATTTCGCATGATGGTTGTTTTCTTATTAAACACCTTCATTTCAACTGGCATTGTTACAACACCTACCATCATTAGGGAAGATACAAAAGCACCAATTTGCATATATCCTGCCCCATTGTCAAGGAGCAACGCAGCCGTTGGAAAGGCCACAAAGCCTGGTATTAATGTAATTGCTCCAATTACTGAAGAAATGAGCACACCAAGCCAACCGGAATTATCTCCAATAAGCTTCGATATAACCGCTGGATTCAATACTGCTAGCAAAAATCCTACTAGCATGATAATACCTAACAATTCCGGCAAAATATTTTCAAAAGCCTTCCAAGCCTTTTTTAAAGCCATTTTTGTTTTACTTTTATCTTTATAAAACGAAAATAATAGAAGTACAATCGTTATTGAGTAAAAGAGATAATTACTCATAATAACCTCCTTATAAATGGGTTAATATTCCCCAATTGGTATATGTGGATATTATACTTATACATTTGTTATTTGTCAACTTATTTCCAAAATCTCTCAACGGAGAATTGTATTACAACTATTTTAATTAACTGTTTTTTGTTAATTATAACCCGTTTAGATTAGAGTAGTGTGTTCTATGTGCAAAACTGTTCCCTTTTTACATAAATGTTACTTCTTTTTATTTACATTGTCGAACAATATGATATAATGGTAAATAAATACTGAATGTGTCAAAACTTACTAAATCATACTTGGGAGGTAAAAAATGAGCGTTGAATGGGGACCAATAGCAATAATTGCAATTTGTTTTACAGTAATCGTAATTGTACTTACTTTTAAGAATGAAATAAGAAGATCAATTCGTAATAATTCAGCTAAAAAAAATGCCGAACCTATTATCGAAACCGCGAAAGAAGTCTATGCCGCTGATGAAAACTACATAAATCAAGATCTTCAAGATGAGGTAGCTTTATGTTTAGATGAAATGGACAACAAAATATGGTTAAATTCTTTTAACAAAAAGGAATATGCTACTTCTTTATTAGAATTAGAAACGCACATTGCAACTTTGGAAGACGCTTATGAGATTATGAAGTATAAGGTACTATCAGCATATGTTACCTCAATGATAGATTTTGATCATTCAATTGAAATGTTTATGGAACTGATTGATTTATATCCAGTTGAATGTGAAGTTTATGTTTGGTTTTCACAAATATATTCTTCAAGAAAGTTATTTATTCAGGCAATCACTATTATAGATGCTGGACTAGATAATATTTCTAAGAATCCAACACTTGTTTTATTAAAAGCAGAATTTCTAGGGGAAATGGGCAATCATCAAGAAGGAATTGATTGTATTCAAAGCTCAATAGATAAAAAAACCTACAACTCAATTATTTATTTTACACTAGCAAAACTATACAAAGCACAAGATGATAACGAACAACAACTATATACCTATATCAAAGGCTTCCAATTGAATAAACTGAATGATGATCACTTACTAGATTTTGCCACTGAGTTAGCAGCAGCTGGAAAATCTAAAGAAAGTCTTTATATTCTAAAAATTCTAGAGAAAAAAAATCCAAAAGATTTCAATGTTATCTGTCTTATCGGAAATGCATATTTCAAATTAGGACTTTATGACTCAGCTTTAATTGCATATACTGAAGCAGATAAATTATGTGATGGCAAGCAAGAATGGATAAAAGCAAATATTGGGAACATCTACCATAATATTGGATTTTATAGTTCAGCTACCGATCATCTTAAGAAAGCCGTTAAGCTTTCACCTGAATATGAGTTTGCACTAGAGAGATTAACGAATGCTGTAGAAGCAAAAAACAAGGAAGTAAACGTTCAAAAAGAACTATTAAAGAAAGCACAAGAATTTTTCCTTCAAAGGGTATAAAAAATAACAAAGGGGCCTCGGTTTCATGTAAACCGGGGCCCTTTTTGTTATTGCAAAAGCAATCGTTATATCAAATTATGAGAATCTAAAAGGGTTTTTTCTTTTATGATCATGATCATTGTCTCTTTCTTCTTCCGCAGCTTCTGTTGGGGTTGGATCTTCAACTGGATCAAAGTCACATGGATCGATCGTTTTTGGTCTAGCACAGACTTCTAAAGGTTGAATACTTTGTTCTAACAAGTCACCTTCTACGAATTCTTTACATAGATCAGCAGCTTCTTCAATTGCAATACATTTAGGTGGTACGCATAGTCCAGTATGTATTTCGAAAAGACAAAGCAACAATCTATTCAGCTTTTTTATACCCCAAACAATTGATTACTATTTCATTAAATAACTGTGCGTATTTTTCTTTATTCTCTTCTGTTAGTTCATCAAAATTATAACATTCATCTGTATCTCTGATGGTTACAAAGGATTTTACTGTCCATGAATCTTTTCCTATTGTAATATTCAACTGCATCACCTCGGCTTATTTTATTGAATGATTCTTTCTTTTATAATTTATTTTTTCAACATATCCTTGGTAACATAGGTGCTTCTAACATATAAATCATTCTTTTACCACCAATTCTTGTTTTCATAAATACCAAACCTTCATCATTTTTCGTTATCTTTCCAATGAGTTTTGCTTCTCTTCCCGTATCTGCCGCTCTGATCTTCCTGACAATATTCTCTCCTCTTCCTTCTTGAACAACCAAAAGAATTCTACCTTCACAAGCCAGATATAATGGATCAAACCCCAGTAACTTAGCAATCCCATTTACTTCATTAGATATAGGGATATTTTCTTCAATCAGTTCAATGCCCACTTTATTTTTTTGTGCAATTTCATTTAATACGGATGCAATTCCACCTCGAGTGGGGTCCTTCATTAATTTAATAACCTCAAAAGAATCTTCAATTCTCTTGATCATGGGAAATACAGGAGCACAGTCGCTTTTAATATTTCCATCAATATTCAGATCATAGCGGTCTAAAGCAATGGCTGCACCATGTTCTCCAATGCCCCCAGTAATGATAACCTCGTCTCCTGGCTGAATTAACTTTTCACTATAGTCATTAATTATTGATCCAATACCCGATGTATTAATAAAAATTTCATCTGCACTCCCCCTCTCAACTACCTTTGTATCTCCTGTTACAATTTTAACCCCCTGTGAAACACAAGTTTCCTCTATCGATTTTACAATCTTTTTCAACATTTCTATATCAAAACCTTCTTCAATTATCATTGCCAGGCTCATATAAAGAGGTTTTGCTCCTGATACTGCAAGATCATTTAATGTCCCGCAAACAGCCAGCTTGCCAATGTTTCCCCCCTTAAAAAAAATTGGTTTCACTACAAAACTATCTGTTGTATATGCAATCTTTTGAAAAGGTAGTTCAAGAACTGCTGAATCCTTTCCTTGTTCCTCCAGTGGGGTCTTTAAAACATCGTAAAACATGTCTTTTATTAATTGATTCGTATACTTTCCACCATCTCCATGTTTTACATGAACTTTATCTGACAATTAAACTCCTCCTCCATAAGAATAATAGTTGAAACAAGCACCTTCTCTTGAAACCATACAAGGTCCCCTTGGTGTTAGAGGTGTACATTCATTTTTAAAATATGGGCACTCATTAGGCCACTTTCTTCCTAATAGGATATCACTACACTGACATAATGTTTTTTCTACTTTATTTTTTATAGCCATTGAAAAAGCTCTTACTGCATCGAACTCTTCATATTCGTTCTTTAATTTGAACCCCGAATTTGGAACTATACCAATACCTCTCCATTCTGAATCTTCATAAGTAAATACTTCCAATAACAAATCATTTGCATATTTATTTCCCTCGCTTCTTACACATCTCCTATATAAATTCTCTAATTTTAGAGGGTATTCTTTTTTTATCTGCTTTACCAAGCAATAAATACCCATAACAATATCCTCCGCTCCAAATCCACAAACAACAGCTGGCACCTCATACTCTTCTACAATAAAGTTAAAGTATTGGGCTCCTTTTATTGCTGCAACATGTCCTGGGCAAATAATACCATGTGGTTTATTCTTCGGATCTTTTAAAATATACCGTAGTATAGGTTCCATTCGTTTTAAGGCAATATAAAAAAATAAATTTTGAACGTTCTTTTGCTTTGCTGTTTTAATAGTAGCTGCAATTAATGGTGCTGTAGTCTCAAAGCCGATTCCCAAAAAAACAATTTTCTCCTCTTTATAACTCTCGGCTAGAGCGATGGCCTCCATAGGTGAATATACAATTTTTACCTTCTTACCTTTTTCCTTTACATGACTAAAGGTTTCTTCCTTTCCAGGTACTCGCATCATATCTCCAAAAGTTACCAATAAGACATCCTCTTTATAAATAAGATCAATTATACCGTCAATATCCTGTTCATCAGTTACACAAACAGGACAACCCGGACCTGATAATAATCTTAACTTCGGATTAAATACCGTTGAGATTCCGTGCTGCATAATTGCCTGTGTATGGGTGCCGCAAACTTCCATAATACGTATGTCAATTGTGATATCTCTATTGATCTCTTGAATGATTTTCTGCAAAATTGAGATATTCATTATACTGTTCCTCCAAAAATGTATAATATGCTTTCTGAATCTTTTCAATAGCAAATCCAGCATGGATTAAAACGTAGTCTCCTATGATTAGCTCCTCTATTAATTGAATATTAATAATATGACTTATTCCCATGGTTTCTGCTGTAGCATTAACCTCATCTATTGTTACAATTTTACCTGGAATTGCTAAACACATTGAATGCCTCCCCCAATAATTGAGCCTGTGCCACTGCCACCTGACCAACTGAAATACCACTGTCATTGATAGGTATTTGCTCATTATGAAATACGCGAAACCCCTCTTCTTGTAATTTCGAAGTTATTTTCTCAAGTAAATATGCGTTTTCAAATACACCACCACTGATTACCACATCCTGAATATTATATTTTTCAGCAGTACTACAAACGCCTGCAATTGTAAATTCAATAAGCGTATTATGAAATTTAGTAGCTATCACCGAAATTGAAATGTCATTTTTTAAATCTTCAATGATTCCTAATAAAATAAATTCATATTTAATTTGAAAGCAAGGCTCTTTAACATCAATTTCAAAGTAATATGCTTCATCTATGTTTTTAACTATCGTAGCTTCTAATTCAATAGCTCCTTGAGCATCATAAGTAATCTCCAATCGCATTCCAATTAATGCTGCTACACAATCAAATAATCTTCCAATGCTAGAGGTTTTATAACAATTTAGATTTGCATCTAATGCCTTTTGAATTTGTTGGATCACATATTCATCTATACCCTTGATTACCCTAGAGGCATCAATTCCTATACTCCACAAAAAACCTACAGCACTTCGCCAAATTTCTTTAATTACCAATGCGCCTCCTTGAAGTGTTGCATATTGAAGATGTCCTACCCGTTTTAATTTACCTCTTGTACCTATGAAAAATTCCCCTCCCCATATAGTATCATCAAGACCATACCCTGTTCCATCATAAATCACACCTATTACAGCTTCATTTAATTTGTGTTCAACCATACAACTAACCATATGGGCATGGTGATGCTGTACTGAAATTTGCTGGACAGTATGCGCTATAGCATATTTCGTGGTCGTATAATCCGGATGATAATCATGTGCGATTACAGTAGGCGAAAATTGAAGAATCTTTTCAAAATGTTGTATCTGATCCTTATATAAAAGATAGGTATCCATCTCCTCTAAGTCTCCAATATATGGACTTGTATGAATATAACCATTTTGAAAAATAGAGAAGGTATTTTTCTGTTCTGCTCCCACTCCCAATATGTTATGTTGAATTCCATCATCTACTCCCTTAAAAAATCGGGGCGCATATCCTCTTGCTAATCTACTTACTTTCTCTTTATGATTGACTATTTTCACAACAGAATCGTCAATGGGTACATAGATATCTCGGTTATGCATCAGAAAATAATCTGCAATGTTATTCAAGTTATGTATTGCATCTTGATTGGTATAACAAATAGGGTTTTGATTACTATTCCCACTGGTCATAACGATGTAAGAAATGTCTTCTTCAAACAATAAAAAATGCAAAGGAGTATATGGAAGCATCACACCAATTTCATTTAATCGAGGTGCTACTTCGGCGCATAAAATATTAGCTTTCATTTTATTTAGTAACACGATTGGCTTTCGACTACCTTTGATTATGTTTTCTTCTTCAATCGTAACATCACATATTTGTTTTATGGCATTTATATCTTTTGCCATGATTGCAAATGGTTTATGAGGTCTATGTTTACGTTCCCTTAACTTCTCAATTGCCATTTGATTCAAAGCATCACAGCATAAATGAAATCCCCCTAGTCCCTTGATCGCAATAATATGACCCTTCCGAATTAATTCCACCGTTTTTTTAATCGTATGATTGCTAGGAAATTCTATTCCATCACCATCACATAAGAAAAGTTCTGGTCCACAATGAATACAACAGTTTGGTTGGGCGTGAAATCGTCTACTTGTAGGATCTTCATACTCCTTTGTACAACTTAAACACATTGTAAATTGTTGCATCGTAGTAAACTTTCGATCATAAGGTAACTCTTCTAGAATAGAATATCTTGGTCCACAGGATGTACAATTGGTAAAAGCATAATGATAACGATTTGATGTATTGTCTTTTATTTCTTCAATACATTTATCACATATGGCTGCATCTACTGGAAGAAATTTTTTAGCTGTACGGTTATGACTGCTGATTTTGATTGTAAAGTTAGTATGATTTTTCACAACTCCTTTTTGAATCTTAACTTCTTGGATTTGTGCAAGTGGAGGGGGATTTCTAAACAAAATAAGTATAAAAGATTTTATTAGATCTTTTATTCCCTCTATATGTATATGTACGGATCCCCCTTCATTTTTCACCCAACCATATAGCCCATATCTTTCTGCTTGTTGATATATAAAAGGCCGAAAACCCACACCTTGTACAACGCCATAAACCTGTAGTTCATATGCTCGTTTCAAACGATTCTCCCTCTACCTGATTAATGATCGCGGTTAACCTTTCTGGGTTGTTATATTCTACTTCAACCTTTGTCCATTGTCCTATCAAAGGGTTATTTGTTTCCTTTAAGCAATGATACAGAGTTTCTTCATTCACGTGACTATCTTCATATACGCTGACATTCATCTTCGTTAACTTTTTAATTTCAATTTTTTCACAAATAGCAAAAACTTCTTTTTTGATATTCTCAAACAAAAAAGTATCATGCATCTTATCCTTCCTCCAAAATATCTTTAATTAGATTTTTAACTTCTTCTAAGATACTGCAAAATTTTGATTGTAACTCTATGCTTAAATCAATTCCAAAACCAATTTCACCCGCTTCAATACCAATAAAATACCCCTTATTCTTTTTCCCATATCTATATAAAAGATCTATCAAACTAATGTCATGTTGTGAATACGATTTATAATTTGATTTAATCGAGCTTAATTCTCGATTTGTTATAGTACCCGGTGCAAGGTCAAATAAGGTTGCATCTATAATAACTAAAAAATCCTCATCTCTAATTTGATTTAAACAGGTTTCAACATCGGTTTCTCCTATCATAATCTCTATATCATATTCTTCCATGTAATCCTTTAATCCCTCAGCAACCAATACACCAATTCCGTCATCTGTCATAATTCTATTTCCAATCCCTATCACTTTCATTTGTTCTATACAACCCTCACTTTGTTAGACTTAATTCCTGAATGAATTACATGTGTAGCACAGGAAACACAAGGGTCAAAGGAACGCACAATCCTTCCAATTTCTACTGGTGAATTCACATCTTCAAGCTCGGTTCCAATTAATGCTTGTTCAACCACTCCTTTTTCACCTTTTGAGTCCATTGGAGATAAATTCCAAGAACTAGGTGTAATAATTTCGTAATGAAATATCCTTTGATCTTCGATTGCTATCCAATGTGCTAATGCCCCTCGGGTTGTATCAATGAAACCTACTCGATCTGTATACTTAGGAATTTCATATACTCTTTGATTGCTGGGTATCAGTTGTATTCGTTCTAATAATCCTTCTAAAATTCGAATAATCTTTCCAGCTTCGAGAACTCTTGCTATGGTCCTATTCATTGTTGATAAACCTTCTCTATACAACCCACTAAGCCACATTCTTGCAAGTGGACCTACTTCCATGGGACTTCCAGTATATCTTGGTGCCTTAATCCATGAATAAGCTCCCTCTTTCATTCGGTCATCTTTGGTGATTTCATCCCTTGGCACCATTGTTTCATCATTCCCTTGATACCAGGCATAACGGATGCTTTCAGTAATATTTTCACTGCCAAACATATTTATCTGATTATTTATTTGCAGTTTAGGTTGTAAGTAAGTGATTTCAGGTTCTTTATAGGTATCATAACATCCATAACTCATTAAATTGCCATAACCTCTACCATTATGAAAATAATCTGGATAATATTTAGAAATTTGATATACAGATTCTACCATAATTGTTTCGACAAAACTTTTTAGTTTCGCTAATAAAGACCTTACTTCAATCCATTTAGATGTATCCATATTTACCGTGACGCCACCTACGAAGATCCCATGATTATGAGGTGCTTTTCCGCCCAATACAGCAAGCATTTTGTGAGCCAGTCTTCCATACTCAAGAGCATCTATGTAGTTTTTTGCTAATCTCTGATTAACCTTCGGTGGTAGTCGAAAATCTTGATGCGATTCCTCTAGTAATGGTGGAATATCCGGACCTTGAACAAAATCAGGTAGTGTGTATTGAAAAAAGTGCCGTATATGATTTTGCAAAAATTCACAACCATGAATAAAATCTCGAATCATTCTATCGTTTTCAGAAGGTGTTATTTTCAAAGCATTTTCTAACGCTAAGGTTGAACACATGCTGTGAGCTGTGGAACAAATACCACAAATCCTTTGGGTAAAATAAATAGCATCTAAGGGTGGTCTTCCTTTTAACATTTGTTCAAAACCCCTAAACATCATTCCACTACTTTTGGCATCCACCACTTTATGATTTTCCACTTCTACTTCAATCTCCAAAAATCCACTTATTCTTGTAACTGGGTTGATGATAATCTTCTTCCCCATTCTTCCTCTCCTTCTTTAATATCGTATAAATGGTTCCATACCATCTGGGAAACCTTTGTGTGCACAACCAATACACGGGGTATTGTCTCCTATCGGCCAATTGTCAGTATCATTCCATCTTCGTATCGGACAATCTGCTTTTGTAATAGGTCCCCTACATCCTAGCTTAAACATGCATTCCAATTCCCCTAACTTTGTAGCAAAAATGTGCTGATCGAAATAGGACCTTCTTGGGCAGTGATCATGTATGGTAACATTGTAAAAAATAATTGGTCTACCTTCTTCATCAAGCTCTGGAATACCAAACGAGATTAGATGCGCAATCGTTCCCATAATCCACTCCGGATGACCTGGACATCCTGGTAACTGAATCACTTCTTTATTTAGAAAATTAACAACACTCATGCATTGAGAGGGATTTGGGCTTGCAGCCGAAATTCCCCCATAGCTTGCACAGGTGCCTACTGCTAAAATGTATTTTGCTTTTTCTCCTGCTCTTTTTACTGCTTCCATTCCCGTTATATAATTACCTTTATAACTTCCAATTACATTATACAGTCCTTCATTTTTAGTAGAAATAGCACCTTCCACAATAAGTATAAAATCTGTTTCTAAAGTTTTTAGAAACTGTTCATATGCCCTTTCACCTTCAGCAGCCATCAAACTGTTGCTATATTGAAACCGAACCATATGTGTGATTAAATATAGAAAATCAGGATTATTGCCATTTAGTAAGGATATGATGTTTCCTGAACAACCATTCGTCTCCAACCAAATCAGATTCATTTTTTTATAGGGATGTTTATTCATATCTTCAACTGCTACTACCATCATTTGCTTAGCTATACTTTGCTTCGAATCATTAATTGGACATTTATTCACCTTTCTTTAACACCCCAACAATCGGTAATTTTTCTAATATTTGTTGTGTATCATGACAACTATTAAAACTACTGGTCAAGTCTTTTCCTCCTAACAAACTAAAATGAGATCCTCCACCCCATGTAGCCTCTAAACTGACATCATAAATAACATCACTCACAGCAACATACGTAGGTTTTCCATTACTGCCATCATATTGTGCCAGTTCATCCAATGTAAATTCTTGCTGTTGTTGCTTAACCTTCACTTCTCTCAAATCATTTCTATTTGTATTTTGTGAAATATGATAAAGAAATTGATCTAATCGATATAACTCATCATAAATCAAATCTTCCAAATACATTTTATGTAATATATCTAATGCCATCATCTGTTGGTGCCTGTAATATTTAATCCTATTTTTAATATCTTGAATTTCTAAATGATCATTATTATTAATGCTCATCTTTCATTCTCCTTCTCTAAAGCTTATATATTTATATGATTGAACCATTTATTCTATGAAAACACAGTATAAAATCTCTGCATGGGTTTAAACCTGAATACAAATTTTAATGCTAACATGGCATGTGCATTATTTATAAATCATAATAGTAGGTATACCACAAACACAAAGGTTGTCATTATATGCAAACAGCCGCACTGTATATTAGAGTTTCAACAGATGACCAAGTTGAATATAGTCCTGATGCACAGAAAAAATCATTGTTAAAATATGCCGATGATAATCATTTATTTGTAGATGAACAATATATCTTTGTAGATGAAGGTCTTTCTGGAAGACAAGCCGAAAAACGTCCAGCATTTATGCATATGATTGCTACAGCTAAGAAAAGGCCAAGACCTTTTGATGTAATTCTTGTTCACAAATTTGATCGGTTTGCTCGTAACCGTGAAGATAGTGTTGTGTATAAATCCCTACTTCGTAAAGATTGTAATGTTAAGGTTATTAGTATTACAGAGACCCTAGAAGATGACAAATTCTCAATTATTTTAGAGTCTATGCTAGAAGCAATGGCTGAATATTATAGCTTGAATTTATCTGATGAAGTTAAAAAAGGGATGTTTGAGAAAGCCAGCCGTGGTGAGCATATTGGTAATCTTCCTTTTGGATATATATTAAAAGATAAAAATCTACTACCCCATCCAACCGAGTTTCCTGCTGTTCAGAAAATATTCGAAATGTTTGTTTCGGGTTCGTCATTATTAGAAATTGCTAGATATTTGAATACTCATGATATTAAGACAAAAAACGGAAAACTCTGGACTAAACAGCCATTACGTTACTTGCTACGAAATCATGTATATATGGGATATACTAGATATAACTACAGAGCTCCTAAAACAAATATCATTAACCCTAAATCCGCATGGATCCTAATTAAATCAGCTCATAAACCAGCTATAACTGATGATATTTTTGAAAAGGCACAAACAATCCTCAAAAACAATTATGTAATGAATCGAACTGACACTCATTCCGATCAAGTAAAATCTTGGATGCAAAAGCTTGTTACCTGCAAACATTGTGGTTCTACTCTTCGAATTCTGCATGTAAATCGTAAGGGAGTTAGATATAATTATTTCAGATGTGATAAAGCGTATCAAGGTGGCTGCAACATGAACAATACCTATTCCGCAATTAAGTTAAATGCCATTATTCTTGAGAAACTTAATGTAGATTTGCGCATTGATCACATCAATATCACGATGATCAAATCTTCTAATGATATAAACGAACTCAATATACTTAACAAAAAATTGGCTAAATTAAAACGACAAAACGAATTAATCTATAAGTCGTATATTGGAGAAATAGATTCATTAGAAGAATACAAAAAAAACAAAGATAATATTTTACAAGAAGAAGCTGAAATATTTGCACTTATTGAAAAAGCGTCTAAAAACAAGAATGCAGAAATTCTTAAAACAATTCAAATTGAAAATTTCAAAGCACTCCTTACACATGAGAACGTTACTGAAAACGATAAGCACAAAGCCGCACGGAAATTTATCGAAAAAATCGAAGTTGATTTGTTTAAAAAAAATATCAATCTCTATTATTATATATAGTTTTGAACGACATAATTTACTACAATAACTACTATCTACTTTGGATAAACTGTATTAGATAAACTAAGGAGGCGCTCTTATGTATCAGATTATTATTAATTCTATTTTTAGAGCTACCATTGCTTACCTTCTACTGTTAGGTGTTACTAGATTGATGGGGAGAAAAGGTCTCTCTCAGATGACTTTTTTTGATTTTTCAGTAATTATAACGTTAGGGTCAGTAACTGCTAACCTTTCAATGGGACCCAATAGTACAACCGCATCTGCTGTAACTTCTCTTTTAACACTTGGCGCCCTTGCTATCCTAACAGGATACTTGCATATAAAAAATATTTGGATCAGTAAGTTAACCAATAGCGAGCCTGTGACTGCTATAGAAAATGGAAGAATAATTGATAAGAACTTAAAAAAAGTACGCTTTACTATGAGTGAACTAACTAGTCTTTTGAGACAAAAGAATGTATTTAATTATGCTGACGTAGAGTTTGCTATTATCGAAAATGATGGGCACCTGTCTGTTTTACCAAAATCTCAAAAAGCACCATTAACACCTTCAGACTTAAATTTATCTACGACTTATAAAGGCTTGACAAAGGACTTGGTTATGGATGGAAAAGTTCTTTGTGAAAATTTAAAATCTGTCAAATTGGATGAAACATGGCTAAATGCTCAATTATCGAATCAAGGAATTGATAGCATAGAGCAAATTTTTTATGCTGGACTTGATTCCTCTGGAAACCTATACGTATCTACCAAACAGCCGCAAGCCCAAGAATATCATGGGAAATATGGAATTGAATAAATCTGAATATTATGTTCTTTTTACAATGCTAGAGTAAGCATTTAGCGGCATGCACATGCTTACTCTATTTGTTTATATTTAAAGACGTCCTATTGACCTCTTTAAAATATAATTACATAGCAATCATTTTTTTGCATTCCTCTGCACACATACGGCAAATTTCTGCACATTTTTGACAATGAGCATCCTTAAACATAGTACATTCTTGTGCACACTTTTCACATATCTTAGCACATAATCCGCAATGATCTTTGGAAAATTGACCACTCATTGACATCATTGCTACTGACATTTGGCACATCATGGCACATTCAACTAACACACTTACGCAATTTTTTCTTGCATTTAAATCTGGTTCGTTTAAACAAGCAGTAAAACACTCATAGCATGCCTGCGTACACTTCGCACAAGCATCTATACATGCTTGCATCTTATCTGTTGCATTTGTTACAATACCCATATTGGCCTCCTTTATTAAACAACTTTTCAACAAACATATTATTTGTTAATAGCTCTTTTTTTATTCTTGTTGTTGTACTTGCTTAGATTGCATATATGTAAATATACTGTAACATATAAAAAACACGACTAAATAGTATATTTAATCGCGTTTTTTATTGACTCTTTATTATATTGCATCTACTTCTTTTCTTTTAGGAATTGAATCTTGAGCGCCTGGTTTCATAACCGTTAGAGACGCTACTTTGGCAGCAAACTCTAATGCATCAGGTACCTCAGCTCCTTCTAACAGTCTTACAATAAATGCACCCGTAAAACTATCACCGGCACATGTAGTATCTACTGCTTTAACTTTAAATGCAGTCTGAAAGTATACCTTTTTACCATCGCTATAATAAGCTCCATTAGCTCCTACTGTGCATATAACTTGAGCAACACCTTTATCATGTAAAATATTAGCTGCTTTGATAAAACTCTCTTTATCTAATACTTCTATCCCCGTTAAATGCTTCATTTCACTTTCATTTGGATTTAATATGTCTACAAGCGCTAATAATTCATCTGAAATACCTTCTGGGGGTATTGGTGCAGGATTTAGTACATTTAATATATTATACTTTTTCCCCAACAACATAAATTCCTTTACAGTTTCTAATGAAATTTCTAATTGTGTTAAAAGCACACAGGCTCCTGAGATTAATTCCTCACTCTCTTTCACTAGCTCAGGTGAAACCACCATATTAGCAGAAGGTATCACAACTATATTATTTTCACCGCTATCTTCGATCATGATATGAGCGGTACCAGTTGTTTGGTCAACTCTTTTTACTGTTTCAGCGTTAACACCCTTCTCTTTTAATGCTTCATAAATTTCGTCACCATACATATCTTTACCAAGACAACCAATCATATAGGTAGTTACTCCAAGATTTGTAAGGGCTACTGCCTGATTTCCACCTTTTCCACCTATACTTGTTGAAAAGTCATAACCTAGAATTGTTTCACCATGAGCAGGTATGCGTGGTCCCCTACATACAAAATCCATGTTTAGACTGCCACAAACAACAACATATTCCACTTTATCATCTCCTGACATTTGTAATTATATATTATAGGCCGGCTACTCCTTGCGTATCAGAAAGCCCCTTTTTCTTAAATATTTTAGTAAAATTATCTTGTATAACTTCAATATATGCTGCAATAATAATTACAACACCAGTTGCAACATACTGCCAAAAGGTTGCTACGTTTGATACAATAAGACCATTTCTAAGGCCTGCAAATAGTATAGCACCAAGTAATGTACCAATGATTGTACCTCTCCCCCCAGCCATACTCGTACCTCCAATTGCAATAGCTGCAATTGCATTCAATTCATAGCCCTGTCCTGTTGTTGGATCTCCAGTACCAAGTCGAGCAACTTGTATCATTGCTGCTATTCCTGTTCCGATCATCGCAA
Source organism: Firmicutes bacterium HGW-Firmicutes-1 (assembly GCA_002841625.1). Lineage (NCBI taxonomy): Bacteria > Bacillati > Bacillota > Firmicutes bacterium HGW-Firmicutes-1. Next base: position 402,460 of record PHAG01000001.1, read on the forward strand.
TCGCATAAATTTTAACTTTCACAGAACTAATTTTAATACCTGAAAGTCTAGCTGCTTCTTCGTTACCTCCGATTGCATATATATATGTCCCTAGTTTGAGTTTGGACATTATGACATACATAAAAAAAGCAAACGCTATAAATAATATTGTCGATGTATCTATTATGTTTAAAAAATCTCCATTTATTAAGCCCCGATATCCAATAGGAACATTGAGAACTGGATATCCATCAGATAACAAGTATGCTAAACCTCGATAAACGGACATTGTCCCCAAGGTAGCAATAAATGGTTGTAGTTTTAAATTTGAGACCAACAAGCCATTGAATAAACCTAAAGTAATGCTTATGATTAATGCGAGGAAAATTGCAATGATTGGCGACATTCCACCTACTGCAGCTTTAGAGATCAGAACACATATAAGAGCAAGTGCAGATCCAACTGAAAGATCTATTCCTCCTGATATAATAACAGCAGTCATTCCAAGTGCCATTAAACCATATATAATGGATTGCTCAAAAATATCTTTCATATTATCAGCTGATAAATATATAGGCTCTTTTATTCCAAAAACAACTCCCATAATAGCAATCGCAATCACAATGCTAAGCTCTCGCGAATTTCGTTTAATAAACTTCTTCATTCTAATTCCCTCCTATTGCATCTGATAATATGCCTTTTTCTGAGAAATCACTTTTATCAAGTTCTCCAACCATTCTACCTTCATTCATTACTATAATTTTATCACTCATCCCCATAACTTCAGTTAACTCAGAGGAAACTAATATAATTGACTTTCCTTTTTCAATCATATCTTCCATTAATTTATATATTTCAGTTTTTGCACCTACATCAATTCCTTTAGTTGGTTCATCTAAGATGATAATTTCCGCATCAGTTGAAAGCCACTTTGCCAATATAACCTTTTGTGCATTACCGCCTGAGAGATTGTTTGTATAAAAATCCGGATCATTCGGATAAAGACCCACATAACTTCCTTGATGAACTGAATTTTCATTTTTGAGCTTCTTGCTTACTATCCCTCGTTCCATATATTTAGATAAAGATGCCAGAGCTATATTATTTGAATTACTAAATTCTTTAATAAACCCTTCCTCTTTACGATTTTCTGAAACAAACGCAAAACCATTTCCAATAGCTTCATTCGGGGTTTTGTTGTTTATCAGTTCATTACCACGATAAATCTTTCCTTCGAACCTTTTGTCTGCTCCAAATATTGTTCGCATAACTTCAGTTCTCTGAGCTCCAACTAACCCAAAAAAGCCTAGTATTTCAGATTGCTTTAAATCAAAGCTAATATTCTGAAAAGTTTCACCTGATAAATTTTCGACCTTAAGCACTGTTTTATCTTGCTTTACACAACTTGGTTTCGTACGTTTCGCAAACATAGATACGTCTCGACCCACCATGCTTTTGATTAACTCTTCTTTACTTGTTTCTTTCATTTCATATGTATTGATATATTTTCCATCTCTTAATATTGTTGCTCTATCACAAATTTTTAACACTTCATCTAATTTATGACTTATATACAAAATTGTGATACCTTGATTATTTAAATCTCGCATGATATCAAACAAAATATCTACTTCATTGTTACTTAAAGATGCTGTTGGTTCATCAAAAGAAATGATTTTAGCATTTGTCCTAAGTGCCCTAGCAATTTGCAACATTTGCTTATGACCCGCACTTAAAGGTCCGATCTTATCCATTGCTGAAAAATTACATTTTAGTCGTTTCAATATTTCATTTGTTTCCTTTATCATTTCTTTCTTTTTTGCAAACCCAAAACTGCTTAATTCCGATCCTAACATAAGGTTTTGCATGACCGTTAATTCAGATACAACATTTATTTCCTGATGTACTTTGCAAATTCCAGCTACTATTCCATCATGAATGCTATGAAATTTTGTAATTTTACCGTCTATATAAATATTACCATTGGAAGGCTGATGAACACCGTGCAATAAATTTAACAAAGTTGATTTTCCTGCACCATTCTCACCCATGATTGCGTGAATTTCACCTTTTTTGATTCCAAAGGAAACATCATTCACAGCTCTTTGTCCAGCAAAAGTCTTGGTTATATTTTCAAACCTAATATAGTTATCATTATGATTCATTTTGGCTACCACCCCTGCTTAATCATTCATTCATAAATGCAATTTATATTTGAGATTACGACTGGCTTAGCCGTAATCTCAAATATTAGTTATTTAATTTACTCTTCGAACTTAGGTCCATCCCATCCAACTGAATTCATAATTTCTAAAGCATCTGTTGATACATTCTTACTGTCAACAACAACTTGAGGTGAATAGATAACTTTTGGCACATCTTGACCCATAAGTTTTCTAATTAACATTTCTGTAGAAATTTGAGCCATATAATATGGGAAAGAGTCAACAGTAGCAGTAAGTTCACCATTTGCAATAGAATCTTTTGCTTCTGATGTTCCATCAGTTCCAACAATAACTATTGATCCAATCTTATCAACTGCTCGAACGGCTTCTAACGCACCCATTGCCATCGTATCATTGTTTGCATATACACCTTTTAAGTTTGGATATTGTTTTAACCAAATATCCATAGTGTCTTTTGCTTTCATACGATCCCAGTCTGCATTTTGAACTGCAACTACCTTAACATCAGGATTGTTGTCTTCAAACCACTTCTTAAATCCTTCAGTTCTTGTGATTGCTGGTGATGCCTTAGGTAAACCTTGTATAATTGCAACTTCCCCTTTACCTCCAATAGCTTCATTGATATATTCTGCTGCAAGTTGTCCTGCTTGATAATGCCAAGCTCCAACTGTGCTTTCAACTTGTGGCATAAATGCGTCCATAGAAACAACCATTTCAATACCTTTTTCATTTGCTTCTTCAGCTCCTGGAACTAAGTTACCTGCTGAAATTGCTGAAACCAATATTCCATCATAAGATTTGTTGATCATGTCACTAAATACTGCAAGTTGTCCTTGCTCGTCAGTTTCACCTTGTGCAGCTCTAACATCAATTTTGATATCATAACCCATATCTTGAAGTTGAGAAACAACGTGTTCTGCACCTTCTTTTTGCATTCTCCAAAATTCATTTTCAAATGCTTTACATACATAACCAAGTTGTAATGCTTTATCAGGCTTAGGTATTGGTCCTAATTTTGCAATCGCGTCTCCATAAGTCATAGCTCCATCATAAAAATCATATCCTTGTTCAGCAACATCTGCCGCTGGTAAGGCATCTACTGACTTTTCTGTTTCTCCTTGTTCAACATTTGCTTCTTCTACTTTATCCCCTGTAGTTGTTTCACTTTTTGTACACCCCGCAAAAACTGTTACAAGTAACATCATTGCCATAAAAATAGATAGTATTTTTTTCATAAGATCCATATCCTCCTCTTAGTTTGGGTTTTGTGAAAAACTATTTTCGTTTTCAAACAACCCCTTGATTGAATTGATTTATGTCAAACTCTTGTTTACACAGCAGAAACAAGATGAACGACCCAGTTTGATTGCTCAAAGTAATTTTAACAAGTCTAACACTTCAAAACAATGTTACCAATGACATAATATAATCAAGAAATAATTGTTTTTTTTGTTATATCAGTTCCTACATACAAGATTGCCTTTTAATGAAAAAGAGATTCAAACAAAAAAAGTAGAACTCCATCGAATTCCACTTTAATCATTATATGAGGTTCAAATATTCACTTAATCTCTTAGATAGTAGAAAGTTAAAGCTGTATATAATTTAAATAATTGTTTCAAATCTCTTGGGTTATAACCTGTTTTATCTCTAATTTTGTTCAGTCTATATTGCAAAGTATTTTTGTGAATGAATAATAACTTACTCGTTTGATTTATTGAACCATTGTTATTCATATATACTTCCAAAAGCTCACTAATTTCATCCATTTCTTTACGAGATAAATTGCCAAATATATTCTTAATAAAGCTATTGCTTATTTGAGGCGTAATGCCAAAAAAAACCAGTTCCAAAGCATAATCTTCAAAATCAAAAATCCCATCTGAGGACTTAATTGCAGGTATTTGTAATAACTTTAAGGATTGATAATATGCCATTTTCACATCACCCACATATACAATTCTATTCGATATTCCAATTGTTATGGGTGTAAATAATTTTTTATCAAGGTAGTCTTTAATTGTTTTCAGTCTTTTTTTAATACTTAATGTTTCATCATCAGATAAAAGAATAATGATATTCGTTTCATATATGCCTACTAAATCATTTGACTTCAAGCAACTTTCTATACAATCTACAATATCCTCATATGTCATAAGTCTTTTATCCGAATATGGAATCTCAACAATAGATAAGACCTTAAAGGACTCGATGTCATATCCTAATAATTTGGCTTTAGAAGCTACAGAATGATGATCTATTGTATCTGAAAACAATTCATTCATTAAAAATCGATTATTTTCTCTGCTTTTGATTTTACGCTCATAATGAATAGATTCTCTTAATAGAATTTCTGTAACTTTAACTATAATTTCTCCATATTGACTTACATTTTCGAAATCACCTGACAATCCAATTATGGCAACTAACTCGTCATCAAGGTTAACAGGTATAACGATACACTTATGATTCAAATTTTCTTCATTCACGACTAGGATTTTGTTGTCTCTTACAACAGCTTTCCCATACTGTATGTATTTATCATCTATAATCACTTTATTACTGGCTAAAGCGAGCCCATCTGAGTCTAAGATAAATATATCGTTGTAGATTAGTCCTTTTAAATTATTAACGATATTAATCGCTTGTCCTTGATTAATCTTCATAAAAATCGTTTCCTTTTTCAATAAAAGAAAGTACTTCCTCTAATGCAGGAATAGAATTGGATGCACCCATTTTTGTTGCCGTTAATGCTGCGGCTCTAGAGCTTAAATCAAGAATCATTGTCATGTCATTATACTTAGTTATGCCCGCTACAAAATAGCCAACAAAGGCATCACCTATTGCTGTAGTATCCACTTCATCCACTTTATAGGCCAAATATTTATATTCTTTGCTATCTTTTGAATAGTAAATGCCACCTTTACACCCTAAAGTCAGTAATAAATTAATCCCTTTTTGTCTTAGAATTTCTATAGCCTCATTTAAATTGTTTGTTCTGGCACATTGATAAAGCTCGGATTCATTCACAATCAAAGTATCAATTTTTGATAAATCATATTCTAATATCTTTGCATTTGCTGGTGCTGGATTCAAAATAATGACTAACCCTTTTTCATAGGCAACATCAATTATATAACCAACATTATTGATTTCATTTTGTAGTAGTAACACATCACCTGCTTGAAATTCTTTAAGTACTTTGTCGATAAATTCAATATCATTGTTATGATTACTACCGCCATGAACAATAATTGTATGCTCCGCATTATCTGCCACCTGAATAACAGCATGCCCCGTTTTGCAACTACTTCTTTTAATAAAATCAGTATTTATACCATGCTCTAGTAGTGTATACATAAGAATTTCACCATTCATTCCGATATTTCCTGCATGATAAACTTCTGACACTCCTGCTTTACTTAAAGCCACGCTTTGGTTAAGCCCTTTTCCACCAGAAAACACTTTATATCCTTTGCTATCAATCGTGTTACCCGATAATACCAATCGGTCTACTCGATAGACATTGTCAATATTCAATGAGCCAAAATTTATTATTTTCATATTTTCTCCATATACCTCTATATTTCTTCTGTTAGATTTCCAAACAAAACGGTGTCTACTCTGCAAAACAGTATTCACATGTTCTACTGAATTCTATTTTAGTTTGTTAAGCAATGGATATCAATGTTACGAGTAACAATGTTTTAGACACAAACAACGATTTCGTTTGTTGTATCAGTGCTCATAATAGGTTTTATTTATGAAATCCAATTCTCTTTACTTTGTCTTTTTATGATACATAGTCCAGCGTGTTTAATCTTGTATTGTACGAAGTAAACAGATTTCAAGTAAATCGATAAGCCAACTGCCATAACTCCAGACATTAAATCTAAGTCAATCACTTTAGCTAATACTTGAGAAGCAATACCTTGGCGTAAGTCATTATTTCTATCAGGGCATTCTACAAATCCTAAGAAATTAATACTTGGTTTCCATTTGCCACAGATTTCTACATAGGATACGCCGTATGGTGCATAAAGCTCTACAGTAACTGATGAAGGATTTGTATCTTCATCGAAAGATGGTGCATCTGAATCTGGTAAATATTCAGCTGAAAAACATCTTTCTCCTAATACTCTACAATTAGGATCTAAGAATTTAGCAATAAATTTAACGCATAATCTTGCAAGTCTAACTCTTACACAGTTTGGTCTTCTGGCAATCGTTTCTACCTTTGAACCTTCTTCCTTATCTAAATTAAAATCGATATCGATAACCTTTAATTCAACAGCTGTAGCTGTAGGAAAATCATCAATAATTTCATCAGGAATAGTAATTTCTCTACAAAGATTTATACCACATTCGTCGAAAACTACGGGTGCAATAATTGGTAAGAATTTAGGTTCACCGAGGGGTAAACGGGGCAAATGTACCTTTCTATTTAAAATGTTTCTTATAGTTCCATGCAACCGAATCTCTCGTAATTTCTTTACCATGTGAGGGTAAAAATATTTTACATTTAGTTTTATGTAATCTTTCCCAGGTTACTTTGAGTAAATCCGCTCTATTTGCAAACGGAGGATAAATATTTCCGTTTATTTTTCGTACCATCGTATCCCCAACAATAGCAATATTATTCTCAACTATAATGCTAATAGATCCTTCTGTATGACCTGGTGTACTAATAATAAAAGCATCTATACCAAATTCCTTTAGACTGAATTTATCATTTATTCTCAATGCAGACTGACACGCTTCAAATCTTTGAAAAGTAATTTCTCTTCTTCCCAAAAAATCTGTTGATACTTTAGTCAATTTTGTTGTCCCCTTAGGTATACTACAAAAACCTTGCTCTAAATAATAGGATTCTTTTTCTGAAACTATAACAGGGCAATGAAACTGTTTTCTCAATTGTTCCACATTTGCAACATGGTCCGTATGAACATGTGTAAGAACGATTGCATTTAGCTTAGGTATTTTTAGCAAAGATAAACTTTTAAGCAGAATTCTTTTTTCCATTTTAATACTAGTATCAACGAGAACATGGTTGTCCCCATTACTGATTATATAACAATTACACCTTAAGCACTTCAATCGATGTATTTTATTTTGCTTCGTATTTGTAATCCAAGACTTCATTAGATATTCCCCTCGTGTTTTGTTTGCGAAAAGACATTATCAATTCATTTACTTACCATTCTTAGCAATATAAATATCTAGTGCTTTAATTCCTCTAAATGCAAGTTTAATAAATAATATAGTACAAAATAAACCAATTCCGAAAAATACAATATAGAATAAATACATGATTATTATTAATGTGCTTGTTCCACCTGAATTGCTCATTATTTCCATATTTTCTCCTTTCCATTATCTTTTTCTTTTAATAAAGTCATTCCGTTTGTATTATTTATGAAACTCTTCACTATTTGATAATGTTCAGTATCTTGATAATCTATTTTAACATACTTATACTCAATAATGTAGATTGTAGCGTTAGGATATGACATTTTAAGGAATATGACATACTACATCCTTTCAACTAACTTAATCCTTGCCATCTAAGATAGTATCAATTATTTTCCATGAAATTTTCTGATCCTCATCAATTGTAAACTCGTAAATTCCATATCCTTGTATATGTCCATCCTCAAACCTTGCGTAAACCCATTTATCATTTAAAATATATATATTGAAAAAATTCATTGTTCCACCTAAAGTTCCATCATAAGGAATGAGTTCTAGGTGTAATAATAAATCCTTTAATATTATATTAATGTCATTGATTCCTTTCTTTTTTAGCCCCTCGATTGAAGCTCCGTCAATGGTAGTAAGCTCTTCCATTTTATGGATCAATTCTAATTTTTCTTCCTGCAATCTGATATTATCTTGCTTTAAGACACTAATCTCACTATTTGCACTATCAATATTCTTCAAAAACGCTGCTTCATTATCCTTAAAAGTTTGAGTTAATGAATTAACTTCTTCCTTTTTAACGAGTATTAATAATAATATCGTTATGCTATAAATTATTAGTGTTATGAATACGAAAATGTGTGTTTTCTTCATACTTCCTCCCTGACTTCATTCGTTACTATGTTATCGTATCCCATCTTTAGATGCTTAGAATCTTGTTTTAGTTGATCTTTTTCATTTGGAACAAAACATTTATATATACCAGTTTTCATATATAAGTGTAGTAAATGCAAGGAAATTACTAATAATGTGTGCAGTAGTTGTTATTTTAATTGACTTCGTCTTGTATGCAATCCAACCCCAAAGCCATCCCATAAAAGTTGCCCCACCAACTAAGGCTATGAAACCTCCTTGATAATTTATTCCCCTGGCTAAAAATAGTCCAATGTGCCAAACCCCAAAAAATATTGCTGGGAATATATACGCAAAAAAAATCTTGTCTTTGAAAATCTTATTAAACACACCTCGCCAAAACAATTCCTCAATTGTTCCATTTATAAGTGCGCAAAATAAAGAAACAAACAAAATCTGAATGGTTGTTTGGGGTGCTACTTTAATAAATGCAACAAAGAAAATTGCTATACAAGGTATAAATGCTATAAAATAATGGATAAATTTTGTTACAGTTGTCACGTCTGATTTCATCGAATAAATTGATTTCAATCCATTTACCCCACCAGAAACATATAAGGAAATTGGTATACAAAATACAAACCAATAAACACAAAAAGCTGCAATGTACCCAATAGTTTTCCCAAATGTTATTGTTAAGGCTGGAACTAAATATATCATTGTTCCACATAATAACGGAGTCGAACACAGCAAAACAATCTGATTCTTGCTTAAACCCATAATTTCAAAACTCCTTTATTTTTCAAATTGTATATACTGTCACCTATGATTTTTTTAGGAGCATTCGTTTTGCCTAATTACACTAAAAAGTATCCTTCTTCAATCATAATCCATTACTTATCTCTTTATATATCTTATATTATCTTCAATTCAAATTCAACTTTTTTTATATTTAAGTATAAAATTAGAATAAATCAAGATTTATTATTTACAATTTACCTTCAGAAAAAATTGGCTACATCTGATTGTAACGATATCCAGTTGCAGTTTTTTTAATCGCTAAATTGTCTATTAGAATAAAGCTGATACACTTTAAATGCATCAGCCCTCCTATTCTTCTTCAGATAAATAATACTCAATCTCGAAGGAATCATTTCTTAAATCTAATACAATTTGTTTGATAAATGACTTTAACACTTTACTCTTTTTCTCAATTGTATATTCACCATTTACAACATCAGTAATTCGTCCCAGGCTATTAAAAATTACTTCCATGTGTGCTTTATCCTTGTACATATTGTCTACACTTATATGCGCCATTAGTACCTCTTTTTCTTTTAAAAATGTCTTTTTACTCTCCTTGTATTCTTCCAAGCTATCTACACCATTTAAATAAGCTTGCTTAACTTGGTTAAATTTATATTCAATATTTTTTAACTGTTGCTTATAAAAAAGGAGGTCATCATCATTATTCGTCCTCTCTACATCCGTCACTAACAGTTCAACATTGTCTAAATCACGTTCAACTTGCTCTAGGATAGCTTTTTCTATCATATCCGCCCTAATACTCGCTTTCATGAAGCAACCCCCTTCTTTCGCCTTCCTGCAACGAAAATAAGCAAGTTCCCCACTCTTTGTATAAACCATTCTACCACCACATGATTGACAAATGATTAGCCCAGATAAGAAGTGTTTATAGGAACCACTAGGATTGGAGTTTTTACGATTGTGCTCTAGAAGGAATTCAACTCTCATCCGAGCCTTTTCAAATTCTTGCTCAGTCAAAAGAGGTTCAAAGTCTCCCTTAGCTAGTATCCAGTTTGCTGAAGCTCTAATACTACCGTTCTTCTCCTTTTTATTCCACAGTAAATAGCCTTTATAGGTTGGGTTCGTTAAAATATATTTTATCGTTTTACTTTGAAATTGCATGCCATTTTTAGTTTTGATCCCCATTTCATTGAGGTAATTTGCAATGTGGAGATATGTGAATTCTTTGTTGATGAACTTATCAAAGATGATCTTAACAATGTTTGCTTCCTCTTGGTTAATGACCAGTTTATTATCCTTGATGTCATATCCAAATGGTGGCCGGGATTGAACACCTCCTCTAGAAGCTTTTTCGCACATTCCCTTTTTGACTTCCTCAGATAAATTAATGGAATAGTACTCTGAAAATGCATCTAGTATGCTCTCAATAATTATCCCTATCTTATCATCTTCAATCGGCTCCGTAATGGATATTACCTTGATACCGCAATCACGTTTTAACAGAGATTTGAAGATGATTGCATCTTCTCTATTTCTAGCAAATCGATTAAACTTGTGAATGAGTATCACATCAAAAGGTTTTGGCTTTCTTTTGGCATCTTTAATCATCTTATTGAAACCAATTCTTTTACCAGTTGATCTACCAGAAATACCTTCATCCGCATAAATATATTCATCTAATAGAATCATATTATTCTTATTTACGTACTCTTTGATCTGTTTTAATTGTGCATCAGGTGAAAACTCTGTTTGATCTGCAGTACTGACTCGAATATATGCTGCAGCTCTTTGTTTCAACGCGATCTCTCCCTGCACATTATTTTTCAATTATCTGGATTACTTTTTTTCCTATAGCTCGAGCTATTGTTTTTTTAGTGTTAATTTCAAATTGCCTATGTTCATTATATGTCAATTCCGAAAGACTAACGAGCTTACAATTGTTTATTATTTTTGATGAGCCAATCACAAATATCACCCCCTATATCTTATATGATTAGGCGATTTGTCCTGATTACAATTACTTATGATTGCCCCACTTTACCCTAGGTTCACCGAGGGGTGGACATACGCAAGCATCTTCTATTGGTGATATCGGTCTTGGATTACATCTTTCACATTCGCCACCAACTGGTCGTTGCATTATTTTCCCATCACCTTTATGAAAACAAATTTTGCAATCACTCACTTTTAATTTCCTCCTTAAAAAAGATTTCAATATATTTTATGTGCTAAAAAAGCTTAGTGTTACATGTTCTCACAATAAAAATGGACAATAATAAACTTAAAAGTTCTCTTAAAAAAAGGAACTTTTTATTAGCAGCAACATATAATGGTAATAATAGCATAAAGGTAATACCGAAAGGATTGATGCACTATGGCCTATCTCCTACTTAACAATGATGAAAATATATTGATTAACAAGGTTGGAGAAAGTATATATTGGAGAAGCTATCCACAAAAAAACTCACAAAAAACTAGCATTCTTGGGAAGAGTGTTTACCCTGATTATTGTGCAAGCATTGATGACAGTAACAAAATACATCTAATATATAAAACATCTCAAAACAGCATTGTTCATCTATTTGGTAAGGATTCAAGTTATACTTCAACTACTCTTCTTGAGGATTCTGATAACAGCTATAAAATTACCAATCTACAACTAGTTTCTGATAATAGAAGTTATTTATTTTATGCTGCATTAAATCCATATGAAAATACCACTGACTTAATTTTTCATAACTTTGAGGAAGGTGCAAATACTGCTCCACAATCACTTTTAGAATTGCCCAGTCTCAATGCAAAATATCAATGCTCCATCCATGACGGAGTAATTTATTTGCTTTGTTGTATTACGAATAACAATACCTATGAGTTAAATCTATACGCTTATAATATACTTACAAACAATTGGGAAAACTATGAAACTCTAGTGGTTTCTGAATATCCAATTACTGACTTTTGTTACATCACTCAAAAAGATAATATTCATATTACCTATGTTGTAGAAAAATATGGTCACTCAACTCTTTATTATGGTCAAAGAAAAAATGTTGAATTTATTTCTGTAGAAATTACTGCCATAGGCCAAAAAATCAAGCCTGTTATTTTTATTTACAATGATATTATATGGATTAATTACTTAACATCTCAGATACTATATTCAGCTTTCTCTAACGATGGAGGTCGTACATTTTCACAACCAATACGTTGCACCTTACAGAATAATACTATAACAAACATATATCTGTATGGTTTTCATAACACAAGCTTACTCGGAAATATCTTTTTAGGATATATAGATCATCAACCAAATATAGCTGTATTATCTCAAATTGATTTAGATCATATTTTATTTTATTCAACTACAAATTCTGAATTAAGAGAAATGCTAAAAGGTTCCTTGACCCCTTCAAGACCCATTGAACAAGACAACAATAAAGTAGAAAAGTTACAACAAGAAGTATATAACCTAAAAGAGCTCCAAAAAAGTATCACTGAACAATACAATCAATTGGCCTCTTTCGCTAAGGAGGTTCAATATGAAGGTAAGAAATGGCGTAAAAAATATCAAAGATTATCTAAGGAAATGAAAGATATAAAAGAAGATAAGCCCTTCAATATCACAGATCATAAGCTTAAAGAAATAAAGTCAGCAGATATAAAAGCCTCCGAACTAAAAGCTCCTGAATTTGACTCCCTAGAGTTAGAACCCAAAGAGTTGAATATTTCTGATATTAGAACACCGGAATCAAAGACCACAGAATTCATAAATTTAGATTCAAATATCACGAACAACAAAAACATAGATTAAACAAGATATCCCTTTCTATTCCAAATAAAAAACGGAGCTGCTCTCAATATAGAATTACTTCTTTTATTGAGATAGCTCCGTTTCTCTTATTCTGCTTTATCTGTATGAATGATTTCTTCTGCAATAGGTCTGTACTTTCCATTATTAAATCGTTTTTCATTAAGCTTAATGGTTAAAAAAGCCAATGTAATAAATGAAAACCCAACAATGATCGATCCTATTTCTGTTCTAAATATTAAATATCCAATCAATAAACCAAGTATCAATGCAATCAGCGGAATTGTATAAACAATAAATACAGCCCTCAAAAAGTTGCTTTGTTCAAGAGATATATTTACCCAATCTCCTACACTTGCTTCGCACAGATTTTCTGCTTCAATAAACATATCTTTTGATTCTAATCCTGCTACACATGCTTTACACTTTGCACATGCGTCTTGTCTTTCTAATCTAACAACAACTAGATTCTCTTTTATTTCAATAACTTGCCCTGATTCTGCCATAATATCACCTCGTTAGCATACCATTAGTGCTATATTTCAAGCTTATCGATTTTGATACATAATTCCTCAAGCTGTTTATTTTCTACGTTACCTGGTGCTTCTGTCATTGGGCATGAAGCATCCTTAATTTTAGGGAATGCAATTACGTCTCGAATACTATCTGAACCCGTCATAAGCATAACAATACGATCAAGGCCGAAAGCTAATCCACCATGAGGTGGTACTCCATATTTAAAAGCATTCAGTAAAAATCCAAATCTATCATAGGATTCTTCTTTCGTAAATCCAAGTGCTGCAAACATACGCTCTTGAACTTCTCTTTGGTGGATTCTAATACTACCTCCACCAATCTCATTCCCATTAAGTACTATGTCATAAGCCTTTGCTCTAACTCTAGCAGGATCACTTTCAAGATACTGAAGATCTTCTTCTAAAGGCATTGTGAAAGGATGATGCATAGCAACAAATCGTTTTTGCTCAGCACTCCATTCTAATAGTGGAAACTGGGTAACCCAAACAAACTTGAATTCATCTTTCTTTCGTAGTTCTAATTTGTCAGCAATTTCTAATCTTAAATTTCCTAAAGTATTATATACTACTGAATTCTTATCAGCACAAAATAGAATTAAGTCTCCTGGCTTGCCGTCTACGGTAGTAATGATTTTTTGAACCTCTTCTTCACTTAAAAACTTCGTAATCGCTGACTTCAATTCCCCTTCTTCAGTAATTGCAATCCAAGCCAAACCTTTTGCACCACAATTTACTGCAAATTCACCAAGAGCATCAATTTGTCTTCTCGGAAAGTTACCACAACCCTTAGCATTAATGGCACGTACGCTACCACCGTTTGCAACTGCTCCAGTAAATACTTGGAATCCACAATCAGCTACAACAGCTGATAGATCAACAATCTCCATTCCAAATCTAGTATCAGGCTTATCTGAACCAAATCTATCCATTGCTTCTTGATAAGTAAGACGTTCTATTGGTAGTGGAACTTCAACATTTAGAACCTCTTTAAATATATCAGACAACAATCTTTCATTTACCTCCATGATATCCTCTTCATCAACAAAAGATAATTCCATATCTATTTGAGTGAATTCAGGTTGTCTATCAGATCTTAAATCTTCATCTCTAAAGCATTTTGCAATTTGGATATAACGATCGTATCCTGACAGCATTAACAATTGCTTAAAAATCTGAGGAGATTGTGGCAATGCATAAAATTGACCAGGATGTACACGACTTGGTACTAAGTAATCTCTTGCACCTTCTGGTGTGCTTTTTGTAAGCATCGGCGTTTCTATTTCAATAAAACCTTCAACATTCATAAAATTTCTAGTTATATTTGCAACTTGGTGACGCATCATTAAGTTTCTTTGAAGATCAGGTCTTCTTAAATCTAAATAACGATATTTCAATCTTAATTCTTCTCTAACTTGACTATTTTCTTCTATTTGGAAAGGTGGCGTTTCTGCTTCAGATAAGATACGTAAATCATTCGCTCTAACCTCAATTGTTCCTGTTATAAGGTTTGTGTTCTCCGTTTCATCTGTACGTTTCTCAACAATACCTTCTAATGCAATCACATACTCACTTCTAATTTGTTCTGCCTTTTTAAAGCCTTCTTCTCCAATTGAACTTTGGTCAAAAACAACCTGCAGGATTCCAGTACGATCACGAAGATCCACAAAAATCAATCCACCTAAGTCTCTTCTTTTTTGAACCCATCCCATTACAGTTACTTTTTCATCTATACACTTTTCACTTACCTCTGTACAACGATGCGTTCTTTTTAAATCTTGCATTGATTCACTCATTATAAATCCTCCATTAAGCCTTATTCATATTAGGTTCTAGTTTTTCATAGAATTCATATAGTTCGTAATTTCATCAAGTGATATTTGAATTTGTTCACTATTTTGCATATTTTTTAATAAAGCATTGTTCTGCGTTAGCTCATTTTCACCTAGAATGATTGAATATCTAGCGCCTATTTTATTCGCATATTTCATTTGAGCCTTTACACTTCTACCTAACAAATCCATTTCTGCATTGATATTGTTTTTTCTTAAGGTATTGACCAAATTGGCTGCCTTTCGTGTTGCCCCAGCTCCCATTGTACCAATATATAAATCTACAGATTTTTCATACTGTATCTTTCCATTCGAAGCTTCGATTGTCAGTAAAAGTCTTTCAATACCAGCACCAAATCCAACCGCTGGTGTAGGAGAACCTCCACATTCTTCAATAAGACTGTTATATCTTCCACCACCACAGACAGTTCCTTGAGCTCCAATTTCCTGAGATATAAATTCAAAAACGGTTCTAGTATAATAGTCTAGACCTCTTACAATCCAAGGGTTAACCGTATATTTTATTTCCATAGCATCCAATAAGGCTAATAGCTCATTAAAATGCGCTTTACATTCTTCGCCTAAGTGATCTAGCATTAAAGGAGCATCTTTGATGACAACCTTACAGCTCTCGTTTTTACAATCAAGAATACGAAGTGGATTTTTTTCTAATCTCTCCTTACATGTAGGACATAAGTTATCCTTATTATTGGTTAAAAACACCTTTAACAATTCGTTATATTTTGCTCTACATTCTGGTCCACCTAAGCTATTCAGATTAAGCTCCACATTTTTTATATTAAGGCGTTCGAGCATTTGTGCTCCAAGTGCAATAACCTCTGCATCAGCAGTAGCATGATCAGAACCAAATAACTCTACACCAAATTGATGAAATTGTCTCATACGACCCGCTTGTGGCTTTTCATATCTAAATGCAGGTGTAAGATAAAATAGCTTTGTAGGTTGCGTATCTGCATAAAGGTTTCTTTCAAGATAAGCTCTAACTACACCAGCTGTTCCCTCTGGTTTTAATGAAATACTTCTATCTCCTTTATCCGTAAAAGTATACATTTCTTTTTGAACGATATCTGTTGTTTCACCTACACCTCTACTAAATAACTCCGTATGTTCAAAAATAGGTGTCCTTATTTCATGAAAAGAAAAATCCTTACATAAACTGCGCATTGTGCTTTCAAGCATTTGCCATGCAGTCATATAATCACCAAAAATATCATTTGTGCCTCTTGGTGCTTGTGTTAGCATTGTTAATTCCTCCTTCTTGTACATCAAAAAACTATAGTTTATATAAAAAACAAATTGAATGTCAATTTTTACTTAGTAAACAAAAAAAAAGCCTATCCATTACCAAAAAAAATCAAATGGTAAGGGACGAGACATATTCCCGCGGTGCCACCCTAATTATAACAAATTGTTATCAGCTAAATCTTTTAACGGTGATGAGCCGAATCAGCCTACTAATTACTTTTCAGCCAATCACTCCAAAGTGTTTTTCAGTTAATTCTTGATAAGAAGTTCACAGCCTAGACTTCTCTCTCTGAAACAAGTTAAGAACCTACTTTTCTTTGTCATTGATTTATCTATTATTCTTTAGATTATTTTATGCATAAAACAAGCTTTTGTCAAGACAAATTTGAATAATCAATTTAAATACCCCTTTTTCTATCAATCATTTCATCAATTCTTGATATATATCCTGCCACATCTTTGGTATTTTCTATTCGGTTGATTATTTTGCCATCTTGTGTAACAATTTTTGTAATCCCACCAACTCCTAAAGCGATAATGTTGGTTTTTTCTTCTATGATTTCGACATTGTAAATACATTCATGTTCTCTTTTTGCATACCCTACATTTTCAAAATTTCCTACCATATGTTTTTGTCTATATAAATAATATGGCTCAAGACCCATTTCTAAAGCGCCTTGTGAAGTAATAGAAATCATCTCTTCAATACTTTCTGAAGATGCATAGGAATATTTTTCTTCATGATCACTTAATGCAGAGCCTCTTTTGATAGCCATAGTATGCACAGTTAAATTGTTAGGCGCCATTTTTTTGATCTGTTCGATTGTATTTCTAACATCCTCTGGGGTTTCGTCTGGTAGCCCTACAATCAGATCCATATTAATTGTTTTAAAACCTATTTCCTTTGCCATTTCATATGTGTTAATAATATCCTCTGGCGTATGTTTTCTACCTATTAAATCTAAAGTTTTTTGATTCATAGTCTGAGGGTTAATTGAAATTCTATCTACTCCGTACCTCTTTAAAAGCAATAGTTTCTCTCTTGTAATCGTATCTGGGCGACCTGCTTCAACGGTATATTCTTCGATTTGTTCTAAAGGAAATGCATCTTTAACTGCTTCAAGGAGCACTTCAAGGGTCGCTTCATCTAATGAAGTAGGGGTGCCACCACCAATGTAAATTGATCTAATTTGATTTAATTGTCCTTTTAATAATTCATCCGAGATAAATGAAATTTCCTTTTTTAGTGCAGTTATATAGTCCATAATATGACTTTGCCATTTATCTATTGGAAATGATGTGAAGGAACAATACAAACACTTTGTTGGGCAAAACGGAATCCCAATATATAGATTGATTTCATTCGGCTTATTTTTACTGAGGATTGCATGTTCTTTGTCTGAGATTTTCAGCATAAGCTGAATTTTTTCATCTGATAGCTTATAATCCTTATTTAAAATTTCAACAATTTTATTCGTATCATTTCTATATAACTTTCTTAAATTAAAGACTAACTTTGTTGGTCGAATACCCGTTAGTATGCCCCAAGGCTGTTCTTTACCTGTGATGAAATAAGTTACATTACTGATTAATAGCTTCATAAGCTTTTTTTGTTCTTTTCTCTTTTCAACACGATCTGTGATAGCTCCAATAAATTGAATTTGTTCTTTACTAGCATCACTATTGTATTTAAGCTGCCCCTCTGAATAATAGGATACACTTAAAAAATCGTCCTCTATTTGAATGTCAAAATCAAAAGAACGATTGGTTAAAGTCGTAAATGATATTACTTCATTTGGGAAGCAAACCTTAAAAAATGTTTTAACTTCATAAATGAAGTCTTCTCGATTCATTTGCACTACCATATTTATCACCTTATTACAAAAATGGATTAGATTCTTTTTCAACAATGATTTTTGTTTTATAACCATGTCCTGGGTATACAACTGTATGATCAGGAAGTACAAGAAGTTTCTCTTCTATGTTGTTGGCTAACATTTTTGCACTTGTATTATTAAGATCCGTTCTACCAATAGCCCCAGCCATCAATGTATCTCCAGTTACCAAAAAGTCATATGAATCATTATAAAAACACACACTATTTGAAGTATGTCCTGGTACTACGATACACTTAAACTCAAGTCCTTCACCAAAATCTAAAATATCACCATCGTCAATATAGGAGTCCGCATGTGCAACTATACTACGACCAAAAAATATCAAAGATAAATTTTCCTTTTCATTTTTCATCATATTTGCTTCATCCTTATGCGCATATACAGGCACATTAAAATGCTGTCTAATGAAATCTACCTCACCTATATGATCAAAGTGACCATGTGTAATCAAGATTGCTTTTAGATTAACATCAGATTCCGCAATTTCTTCAAGAATGATACCTGAGTCAGCTGCCGGATCAATTAGAACTGCATCTTTTCCCCCTTCATTAATAACTAAATAGGTATTTGTTTGAAGTACACCTGTTACGATTGTTTTTATCTCCATAGTATTCTCCTTTACCACACTACTAACCATCTTTATAGCTCGATTAAAACCGCTTATCACTATCGATTAATAGTGTTACCGGTCCATCATTAAGTAATGAAACCTTCATGTCTGCTTGAAATTCACCAAATTGCACCTTTGGAAAACAAGATCGCACAGTTTCACAAAACGTTTGAAATAATATTCTAGCATCATTTGGCTTCGCAGCATTTGAATAACTTGGTCTTCTTCCATTCCTGCAATCTCCATACAAAGTAAAGTTAGGAATTACAAGCAATTCTCCATTAATATCCTGAATAGATAAATTCATCTTATCCTCTAAATCTTCAAATATCCTTAAATTGATTAGCTTATCTAATACAAATAAAAATTCTTTTTCGCTATCACCTGCTTGAAACCCCACAAGAGCTACTATACCCTTCCCAATATTTGCTATTAATTTACCATCAACAACTACTTGACCCATTGATACCCTTTGAACAACACTTCTCATTATGAGGTTCTCCTAGTTATTTGGTCTGATAATTTCTGCGACACCTTCTAAATTACGAACTTTCTTAATAATTTTATTTAGTTGCTCAACACCGTTGATTTCCATCGTGATATTAAACACTGCTTTTCCACCATTATCTGATCTTGCATTAAGTGATTTAACCGGAACATTTTCTTCTGTTAATATTTTAGAAATATCAACCAAAAGACCTACTCTATCGCTACCAATAATTTGTATTTCAGTTTGATATAATATATTGGTTGTAGATTTACCTGGAACCTGCCATTCAGACTCTATCAAACGATTCCGTTCATCTTGTGATAGGTTGATCATATTAACACAATCTGTTCTATGGATAGAAACACCTCTACCTCTAGTAATGAATCCGACAATTTCATCTCCCGGAACCGGACTACAGCACCTAGAAAACCTTACTGCTAAATCCTCAACACCTTTAACCATAATACCACTCTTTGATTTTCTTTCAGTCGGAGTAATTGATTTATCCTTAACCTGTTTGATGATTTGTTCATCTGTAAGCTCTTTATGTCCTAACAGCTTGTTTTGCTCTTCAAGTAATCGATTGAGAACTTGGCCTTCCTTTAAGCCTCCATAACCAATCGATGCATATACAGATTCCCAATTTTTGAAACCATATTTTCTCTGAACACTTTCCATCCATTCATTTTTCATTAGCTCATTCAGGTTCGTATTCTTGGACTTTGCATACTTTTCGAGCATTTCCTTGCCTCGAAGAACATTTTCTTCTTTTAATTCTTTTCTATACCATTGATTGATTTTACTCTTTGCTTGGGAACTTCTTACAATTTTCAGCCAGTCTCTACTTGGTCCCCTAGAGTTTTGAGAGGTTATTACCTCAATTCTATCGCCATTTTTAATTTTATAGTCAAAAGTAACAATTTTTCCGTTAACTCTAGCACCTACCATTTTATTACCTACTGCACTATGAATATGATAAGCAAAGTCAATCGGTGTACTTCCTGTAGGTAAGTCAATTACATCTCCCGTTGGGGTAAATGCATATACTTGATCAGCAAAAACATCTAAGTCTGTTTTTAACGCATCCAAGAATTCTTTGTTATCTGACATATCACGTTGCCATTCCAAAATATGGCGTAGCCAGTTTAGTTTTTGTTCAGCACTTTCTTCTGTTACTCCTGAAGACTTACCTTCTTTATATTTCCAATGCGCTGCTATACCATATTCTGAAACCTTATGCATTTCCTTTGTCCTAATTTGCATTTCAAAGGGTTCACCTTCAGGTCCAATCAAGGTAGTATGTAGTGATTGATAATTATTTGGCTTTGGCATAGCTATATAATCTTTAAATCTTCCTGGAATTGGCTTGAAAAGCTCATGAATAACTCCTAATACACCATAACAATCCTTTACATTATCTACAATGACACGAACAGCAAATAGATCAAAGATTTGATCTAAGGTTTTCTTCTGACCTACCATTTTCTTGTAGATACTAAAGAAGTGTTTTGGTCTACCATCCACTTCAGCTACGATACCAACTTGCTTGAGTTGTTCCTCAAGTTCAGATTTAATTTGTTCTACATATCTAATTCTGTCATCACGTTTACGATCTATTTTTTCAACTAAATCATAATAGGCCTCAGGTTGTAAATACCTAAAGGATAAGTCCTCTAATTCAACCTTTATTTTAGAAATCCCTAGTCTATGCGCAAGTGGAGCATAAATATTCAAAGTTTCCTTTGCTTTCTCTTTTTGTTTTTCTTCAGGCATAAATTTTAAGGTTCTCATATTATGTAGTCTGTCTGCTAATTTAATCAAAATAACGCGAATATCTTTTGCCATAGCAAGAAACATTTTTCTGTAATTTTCAGCTTGAATTTCTTCTTTATCTGTTGAATAAGATATTTGCCCAAGCTTTGTAACGCCTTCAACCAAAAGAGCAACCTCTTTGTTAAATTCTCTTTCTATGTCTTCACTCGTATAATGTGTATCCTCTATTACATCATGAAGAATTCCAGCAGTGATAGACTCTTTGTCTAATTCTAGATCAGCAAGAATTGAAGCCACAGCAAGAGGATGAACAATGTAGGGTTCACCTGATTTTCTAATTTGAGTTTCATGGGCAGATTTAGCTAAACTATAAGCTTTTTCAACCATTTCGAAATTCTCTGCTGGATGATATTTTTTAATTTTTATGATGAGATCTTCGTAAATTTTGTCAGGCATAATTCACCACTTCTTTAGAATTTGTAATAGATATGTTGATTAAATGCTTTCTTAGCGTTTTAGTATATTATAGTGATTTTCATGTCAAAATGCAAGCAAAGAAAATCGGCTATGATAAATATAACTTTTCGTCACTTTTCTTGCCGCTTTTCCAATTACTTATGCCGCACATTTCATTACAAAAAGAAAATCG
Source organism: Firmicutes bacterium HGW-Firmicutes-1 (assembly GCA_002841625.1). Lineage (NCBI taxonomy): Bacteria > Bacillati > Bacillota > Firmicutes bacterium HGW-Firmicutes-1. The sequence goes on from PHAG01000001.1 coordinate 424,303, forward strand.
GCTATGATAAATATAACTTTTCGTCACTTTTCTTGCCGCTTTTCTAATTACTTATGCCGCACATTTCATTACAAAAAGAAAATCGGCTATGATAAATATAACTTTTCCTCACTTTTCTTGCCGCTTTTCTAATTACTTATGCCACACATTTCATTACAAAAAGAAAATCGGCTATGATAAATATAACTTTTCCTCACTTTTCTTGCCGCTTTTCTAATTACTTATGCCGCACATTTCATTACAAAAAGAAAATCGGCTATGATAAATATAACTTTTGTTACTCTAGTTGCCGCTTTTCTAATTTTTTATACCGCATATTATAATTAAAGAACGAATTCTTAGAAGTCGTCCTTTAAAATAGGGTTAATATTTTATAATTGCATCAATTGGATAATCACCAAGAATATTTCTTCCATTTAAGAATTCAAGCTCTATAAGGTATACAAGCTTTACTACCACACCACCTAATTCTTCAATAAGTTCAATAATAGCCTTTGATGTCCCACCCGTAGCTAAAAGATCATCAACGATAACTACTTTATCGCCAGGTTGAATGGCATCAACATGGATTTCAATTACTGCAGTACCATATTCTAGATCGTATTCTTTACTTTTAGTAGCATATGGAAGCTTACCAACTTTTCTAATCGGTATAAAGCCCTTGTTCATATTGTATGCAACTGGAACTCCGAAAATAAATCCTCTAGATTCAGGTCCGATTACATAATCAAAATCAACATCCTTTAATGATGCTTGCATTAGATCTACAGAGGTTCTCAGTCCATCTTTATCTCTTAAAACTGTTGTTATGTCTTTAAAAACAATTCCTTCTTTTGGAAAGTCTTGTACATCACGAATCAATGATTTTATATCCATAGCATCCTCCGTACTTGAAGTTTATGTTTCATATGTATTTATTTTGGGTCAGCCCACTTATTATACAACTTTGATGACTTTAATTCAACTTTTTTCCCATTAAATATTTGAAATGCAACTTCGAAACAGTCAATCTGATAGTCTATAAGCTCTAGTTCTTTAAAAACCTCTAAACAAATTAAATATTTAAGCAAGGATTCTGGGTTAGCGCCATCATTTATTGGCACTAATTTTAATATTGAAACCTTATTTATACCTTTCGCTGATAGATTATGAAAATACCTAAATGTTTTTTCATAGTCTTCTCTTTTTGGTATAACCGTTTGATGATCAATAACTTTGAGCTCATCTAATCTTGATAATTTATGTATAGCATCACTTATCTCCACCTCAAAAGCCTGTATTAGCCTAATATCTTTAATAATCAGCTGTGGTGTCTTCTTTTGTTGCCATTCATTTATATTTAATACACCTACGATATCTATAGGATAATTAAGGCTTAATTTCTCATGAAAATGAGAACAATTAAAGCCAATAGCTGGCAAAACATTTTCTTCATGAATAAGCTCTAGCTTAACATGATTATTTCCTTGTCCTATTAACTTAATCTCTTTGATTAATCCAGAAATAATAAATTTAGGTTCTTCATTACCCATTCCATATGGTTCAAATGCACTGATTTTCTCAACAAATGGCAAATCAACTTCATTTAACTTCAGATAAAAATCCGCTTTAATCTTTGGGACGAGTGTCGTTTCATCCATTTCTTGATTTGCATAAGCATTTAAACGATCAGATAATTCATTTATATTTTCTTCCTTTAATGACATCCCCGCTGCCATTTCATGCCCACCGAATTTTACAAACAATTCCTTACAACTACTTAAGGCCTCAAAAACATTAAACCCTTCAACACTTCTAGCAGAGCCAGAGGCTATACCATCCTCAATCGTTAATAATATCGTAGGACGATAATACTTCTCAACAAGTCTAGATGCAACAATACCAATTACTCCATGAGCCCATCCATGAGAAGCAATAACCAAAACTTTTTCATCCTCAATATTTTTTCGGGCTTCAATCATAGATAATGCTTGTTCTAGAATGTCCTGTTCCATCTTTTGTCTTCTAATATTTTCACCATTAAGCTCCTCTGCAATTTGCTGAGCAAGTAAAATGTCATCCGTAGTAAATAACTCAACCCCTCTTTTGGCATCACCAAGCCTTCCTGCTGCATTCAGTCTAGGCCCTATTTGAAAACCAATCATACCCGCTGTCATCTTATCTGATTTCATACCCGCAACATCCATCAATGCTTTTAATCCCAAATTCCAGCTGTTAGTCATTGTTTTAAATGCCAATTGTACAATCAATCTATTTTCATCTTGTAATGGAACGATATCTGCAACAGTACCAATCGCTACTATTTCTAAGTACTTCCAAATAATATTCTCTACTTGCAATTCTTTGCTGATACCTTGCAATAGTTTAAAGGTAACTCCAACACCTGCTAGCAATTCAAAGGGATATGTACAATCTGTTCTCTTAGGGTTTAATACAGCAATGGCTTCGGGAAGTTTTTCTTGACATTCATGATGATCTGTAATAATGATATCTAGACCACGCTCCCTGCAATACTGAACTTCATTTACAGCAGTAATTCCAGTATCTACAGTTATAACCAGCTGAGATCCTCTATCCATTAAACCTTGAAGTGCATTATTATTTAATCCATAACCTTCCTGTATTCTATCTGGAATGTAATAATCAACAAAACATCCTATTTCTTTTAAAAATAAGAATAGTATAGAAGTGCTCGTAATTCCATCAACGTCGTAATCACCATATATTGTAATTTGCTCTTTATTTTCCCTTGCTCTAATAATCCGATTTACAGCAATTTCCATATCCTTCATTAAAAATGGATTGTAGAATTTTTCTTTGCTTGGATTCATATAGAGTTCTATCTTATCCTTTTGTACCAAACCTCTTCCTACTAAAACAGCTGCTAATACCTCTGGCAAATCATTTTCCATAGCTACTTGTTTAATGAGTTTAGGATCTGTTTGTTTAACCTTCCAGATTTTTTTGCTAATCATGATTACACCTCTTAGTTATTGTCTTGTTGATTTAGCACTAAAAGCCCTCAGCTTTTGCTGAAGGCTTAAATTGGCTGATAATTTTATTAACTTTATGCCGATTTAGTAGTTTTTTCTTCCTTCATTTTGAGCAAATACCATATTGGACTTGCTACAAAAATTGAAGAATATGCTCCACTTATTGTTCCAACTAATAGTGGGAACGTGAATTGTCTCATCGCTTCTACACCTAAAATATTTAAGACTAATGTAACGATAAATACCGTTAATGAAGTATTAATTGATCTTGAGAAAGTTTGACTAACACTTAAATCAACAACACCCTGGTAATCTCCACGTTTCATATGCTTTTGGTTTTCTCTAATACGGTCAAATACAACAATTGTATCATTAATTGAATAACCAATAATGGTTAATATCGCAGCTATGAACGCATTGTTAATCGGTATATTGAAAACCAGATAAACAGTAATCATTACCATAACATCATGTACTAATGCAATAATTGAACTTATTCCAAATTTATAATCTTTAAATCTAATCGTAATATATATGAGGATAAATATTGTTGAAAGAATAATTGCAATGAGGGCATCTCTCTTCATCTCATTACTTACAGTTGCACTTATGGTTTGGCTTTCAATACTTGATGTATCTATACCAAACTTAGCAACCAAGCTTTCTTCAAGCTTTATCCTTTGCTCCGTTGATAAATTAGATGTTTTTATAATAACTTGATCCTTGCCTTCAACATTTTGAAATTGAGGAGTAGAAACTCCAGTGGCCTCTACGACCAATTCCAGTAAATCACTTTCTACCTCTTCATAAGTATTATAATGCTTACCAACAGATACTAAAGTGGAGGTTCCTCCAGCAAATTCAATATCTTTATTAAAGATTTCTCCTTGTGTTGATAAATTCACTGGAATTTTAATCAAACCAATTGCAATAACGGCGATAGATATTGCAAACCAAAGTTTTCTCTTTGCAATAATAGGTAGTATTCTACCTTCATGTGCTACACCATATAATTTCTTATTCGTAATTCCAATAGCTACAAATAAATTAAGAATAATTCTTGTAACTACAAATGCTGTGAACATAGAAATTACAATACCTAGTGCTAATGTTACTGCAAAACCTTTGATTGTACCTGTACCCATTACAAAGAGTATAATAGCAACGATAAAAGTTGTAATATTACCATCTAGAATTGCTGACATAGCTTTTTTAAAGCCAGCATTTACAGATGCTCTCAAGGTCTTTTCCATTGCTAATTCTTCTCGAATTCTTGCAAATATAATAACATTGGCATCAACAGCCATACCTACCGACAAAATAAGACCAGCAATACCCGGCAAAGTTAAGGTTATATCTCCAATACTAATAATGATGATTAAAAGTGCTGAATAAAAAGCTAACCCGATATTAGCAGCAAGACCAGGTATTCTATAATAGATTATCATAAATACGAAAATAAGCACGATTCCAATAATACCAGCTTTCACACTTGTACTAATAGCATCTTGTCCCATTTTTGCTCCTACTACATTAGATCTTAGTTCTTGTAGCTCAAGAGGTAATGCACCAATTCTAATAGTTGAGGCTAAATCCCCAGCAGATTCAATACTACCCATTCCAGAAATAGTAGCAATTCCATCTGTAATTGCAGTACTAACCGTTGGTTTTAATATAGATGTATCATTATAATAAATTTCAATTATTTTATTTATATTAGCAGCAGTTCCTTCCGCAAATTTCTTAGTGCCCGCTTCATTTAGCTCTAATCTTACATTAAAGCGACTTGTCAAGCTACCTGCATCTTCAAAAACTGATGCATCCTTAACATCTTCACCGGAAATAACCACATTACCTGCTTCATCTTTAAATTCAAGCTTCCCTGGTTTTCCTAACTCAGCAAGTACTTGATTTGCATCCTTAGCACCTGGGATATCAACGTTAATTCTTTTATTTCCTTCTTTATAAACCTCTGCTTCTGTATATCCTTTTTCATCCAATCTTTTAGCTAATTTATAAATAGTATCGCTAACTTCTTGACTTGTTACTTCTTCTTTTACTGTTGTGTAAGTAATACTTACCCCGCCTTCTAAATCCAGTCCTAAATTAATATCCCTTGCTCCTGCTCTATGGTTTACGCCTACACCTATGTATGCGATATATACAGCTGCTGAGATTACTAGCATCATAAGGACAAGGCCTAAAATACTTTTTCCCTTCATTGGAATAAATCCTCCTTAAATATGTTTTCTATAGACTCACTAAAATTATAAATATTATGCATACAATAGTCAAGTTTTTTTACGATTACATCGAAACCAGTGATGATTCTTTAGCCTTTAAGTAAATAGCACACTCCACTCTCTTCTTCTCAAGCTCACATGCCACCCTGTAAACCTCATGAATATCTCCAAAGAAATTATATGCATTGGCATTACAACCACCACCACAGTAGAACTTTGCCCAGCAAATTGTACAAGCTTCTTTCGAAAATAAATTACAGGCTTTGAATTCAGCTTGAATGTCTATCCTCTTCACTCCTTCAAAAACTGACCCCATTTTTTTATCTTCTATTCCAACGAATTGATGACATGGGTATAAATCTCCCTCAGGTGTAACTGCCAAATATTCAGATCCAGCTCCGCAACCGGTCATCCTTTTAGATACACAAGGACCTTGCTGTAAATCAATCATAAAGTGGAAAAAGTTAAATTCTTTCCCTTCCTCTTTGTATTCAAGAATTTTCTCAGTTAGATACTCATACTGCTCATATATCGTTGCTAAATCTTCATCCTTTAACGCATATACCCTATCATCTTTTGCGACAACAGGTTCTACTGATATTTGTTTAAATCCTAAATCTGCTAAATGAAGTACATCCTTTGCAAAATCCAAATTATTATGGGTGAAAGTTCCTCTTACATAATAATTTTTTTGATTTCTACTTTCAGCTACTTGAAGTAATCTTGGTAAGATTATGTCATAGCTACCTTTACCATTAGGAGTAGGTCTCATACGATCATGAACTTCTTTTCTACCATCTATACTCAGTACAACATTGTACATGTTTTCATTAATATAGTTAATAATTTCGTCAGTTAACAATACTCCATTCGTTGTAATTGTAAAGCGAAAGTTTTTTTCATATTGCGTTTCTTTGGCTTTTGCATACTCAACGATACCTTTAACCACATCAAAGTTCATCAAAGGCTCTCCACCAAAAAAATCAATCTCAAGATTCTTCCTGCTTCCAGAATTTTCCAGAAGAAAATCTACCGACTTCTTACCAACCTCTAAACTCATCATTGAACGTTCTCCATGATACTCACCTTCCTCAGCAAAGCAATAGCCACAGGCAAGGTTACAATCATGCGCAATGTGTAGGCACAAGGCTTTCACAACAGTTTCCCGATGTTTAAAAGAATCTACTACACTATGATAACGATTACTTGTAAAAAGTTGTTTTTCTTGTATCAACTCATTCACTTCTTCAAACGCCTCATCTATGGCCTCCTCTAAGTATACATGTGCTATGCTTTGAGAAATTTCCAATAAGGATTGTCCCATTTCTAATTTTTCAATAATATCGTATAACATATCGTCTACAATATGTACAGCTCCACTATTAATATCTAACACGATATTTAAATCATTCATTTTATATTGATGAATCAAAATACTACGCCCTTTCTACCGAATAAGATAAGCAGCGACTTATGTCACTGCTTTAAGTATTAATTACTATTTTCACAAGTTTGATTGCCTACAGTACATGAAGTTTTACAAGCAGATTGGCATGAAGTTTGACATTCTCCACATCCGCCCTTTTTCAAGCTACTGTTAAGTACCGCTCCCGTTAATGTTTTTACGTGTTTCATTGAGCTTTCTCCTTTCAAACCATATTTAACTAACATATTATACCATAAGGTTCCATAGAATAAAAGCATTATTTAAGCAATTCTAAGAGCGATTGCTCTTGAATCTCCCTTACCCCAGCATACCCCCAAGTGTCCCACTTCCAACACAAATAAAAAACATTGTAATTGCATCGTTAGCTAATTTAATGTTTTTTTGCATAAAAGAAGAAATGATTACAAGAATAAGAAAATACAATAGTCCAATTAAAGCTCCATATATAAATCTTTTCTCTTTAAATGCTTTCCCAGCTAAAATTCCTCCAATAAATGTACAAGCTACCATGATGATGATGATCCCCAGATTGATTTGGTTGTCGCCTAAATCCATTTTAAACATTAAAAATGCCAATAAAAATAGCAAGAGACCTGTAAGTATGTACATAAACAAAATGATTTTTGTCATATTATAAGTAATTTTCTTCAAGTGTAGGCCATGGCTTTTTATTGTATCACGCATGAAAATCCCCCTATTGATATTTGATATAGTATTATATTATGGTATAATAGGTTTTATGAAAAAAAAGGAGTTGTATAAAATGCGCTATATAGATTTACACACACATACTACTGCATCAGATGGAACTTATACTCCTAGTGCTTTAGTTGATTATGCACTAACCAAGGGTTTAGCTGCGATTGCGATTACTGACCACGATACCATTGATGGTATACCCCCAGCAAGAAACCACTTAGGCATAAATAAAGATTTAGAAATCATTTCTGGTATTGAATTTTCTACAAATTCTCCTTACCTAAAAAGTGATATTCATATACTTGGTTTGTATATAAATGAAATGGATCCACATTTTACAAGTGCTCTATTAGACATTGTAAAATCTAGAAATGAACGAAACTTAAGAATGGTTGAAAAGCTTTGTGATATGGGACTTAAACTAACGATAGAAGATGTTATTAGAAATTCATCTAATGGGATTATTACTCGTGCTCATTTTGGAAGAGCTCTTTTGCAAAAGGGTTATATCAAAAACCTGAATGATGCATTTACAAAATATATAGGGACAGGATGCCCAGCCTTTATACCAAGGCATAAGCTAACTCCAGAAAAAGCTATAAAAATGATCAATGATTGTGGTGGCATTGCCGTTCTTGCACATCCTACTTTATATCATTTAAATTTAAGAGAATTAGACTGCTTAATTCAAGAGCTAGCCAAACAAGGCTTAAAAGGAATTGAAGGTTTGTATTCTCTATATAATAAGTCAGAAATCAATTACCTTCAAGACTTTGCAAACCAGTATAACCTCTTGATTACTGGTGGTTCAGATTTCCACGGAACAAATAAAGCCGGAATAGACTTAGGTGTTGGTCGTGGACAGTTGAAAATTCCTTATGAATTGCTCGAACCAATTAAGCTGGAATGCAAAAGATTATAAGAACAAAGCGCTTGTCAGCGCGTTACGTAATAATTTATGTTATCTCACGCTTTGTTCTATTCTTCGTGGAAAGTAGAACTTTCCTACTGGATAAGAAAAAAAACCTCTCACTTTACTAATTTCAAGTGAGAGGGTTTGTCATTTTTATTCTTCAGTTTTAGCTATTGATAAATCTGGTTCAGCAACGGACATTACTGTACTTCTTTGTACTGGTACTCGTACGCCCTTGTTCATTCCAAATTCAACAATCAATATATCATTAACAGTATCAACTACTTTACCGTAAAGTCCACCTGATGTTAAAACAGATTGTCCAATTTCGATTTCGTTTTGCATTCTGCTAATTTCTTTTTGTTTCTTACGTTGTGGTCTAATAAGAACAAACCACATAAAGGCAATGAAACCTCCATATATTAAAAACATCATCATTGAGCTGCCTGGCGCTTTAGCTGCAGGGTCTGCTGCTAATAAAAAAAATAAATTACTCATTGGGTTCCTCCTAAGCTAAATATTATTGCTAATGATACTTCTTGAAATTCTACTTTACACGTAATAAAGAGTCTTGTCAACTATTTTAAGGTAAAATCTACCTTTTAATACCTATATCTGTTCTATATTGTTTATTTAAAAAGTCAATCTCATTGACAGCTTTATATGCGTTTTCTCTTGCTTCATCCATATTCTTACCTTTGGCGGTAATACCTAACACTCTTCCACCATTTGTTACATATTTACCTTCTTTCATAGCCGTTCCAGCATGAAATATATAAATGCCATCTTCCTCTTTTTGTTGATCAAGTCCAGTAATTTCATAACCTTTTTCATATTCCACGGGATACCCGCCTGAAGCTAATACAACACAGACTGTACTATTATCATCCCATTCTAAAGTAAGCTCATCTAATCTTCCATCAATAGCTGCCTCAAATACATCAACTAAATCTGTTTTCAACCTAGTCAATACCACCTGCGCTTCTGGATCACCAAAACGAGCATTGTACTCTAAAACCCTTGGTCCGCTAGGTGTTAGCATAAGACCAAAAAATATAATACCTGTAAAAGGTCGCCCTTCTAATTTCATTGCCTTTAAAGAAGGTACAAAAAGCTTTTCATAACATTCCTCTGCAAGCTCTTCGGTATAAAATCTACTAGGTGAAAAGGTTCCCATCCCACCTGTGTTTAATCCTTCATCATTGTCAAAGGCTCTTTTATGGTCTTGAGCACTTACCATAGGTATCAGGTTTTCCCCATCACAGAAAGTTAGAACAGATACTTCCGGACCTGTCATAAATTCTTCAACTACCATTTTACTGCCTGCAGCACCAAACTTCTTATCGACCATGATTTCATCTACACCTACAAGAGCTTCTTCAACAGATTGACATATAAGCACTCCTTTACCAAGTGCTAATCCATCTGCTTTTAGAACAACAGGGTACTCACACCCTTTTAAATATTCCTTTGCTATCAATGCCTCTTCAAAAACCTCATATCCGGCTGTTGGAATGTTATACTTCTTCATTAAGTCTTTAGCAAATACTTTGCTACCCTCTAGAATTGCTGCATTTTGTCTTGGCCCAAATACTCTTAGACCTCTCTCTTCAAATTTATCAACAATACCAAGAATAAGTGGATCATCCATTCCAATAATGGTTAAATCTATTTCATGATCCTTTGCCCAGTCAGCAATTTTTGTAACCTCAGTTGCTGGAATAGGAACACATTGCGCAAGCTCAGAGATTCCGGCATTACCTGGGGCACAAAATATTTTATCAACTCTTTCACTCTTCGCTAATTTCCAAATGATTGCGTGTTCCCGTCCTCCACTACCAACTACTAATACCTTCAACTTATTCCCACCTTTCTATATTGAATCAATGATTACATGACCATCTATTATTTTTATTTTGTTTAATGCGATAAGGCCAATTGCCTCAGGTAAGAGCTTCCATTCCGCTTCTTCCATAACTCGCTTTTGTAAAATCTCAGCTGTATCATCTTGCAAAACAGGCACAGCCTTCTGTAATACGATAGGTCCCGTATCTGTTCCTTCATCAACAAAATGAACTGTTGCCCCTGTTAACTTAACACCTCTATGTAATACTGCTTCATGTACCTTTAAGCCATAATATCCGTCACCACAAAAGGCAGGAATTAAAGATGGGTGGATATTAAGTATTTTATTAGGAAAGGCTTTGATAAACTCTTCACTAAGAACGACTAAATATCCTGCTAATACTACTAAATCCACTTCTTTTTCAAGGAAATAAGCTTTCAATGCATCATTAAAAGCTTCTCTATTTTCAAAGTCAATAGGTCTAATACAGCAAGCTTCAATACCTTGCAGTCTTGCTCTCTCAAGTCCATATGCCTTTTGTCTATTGCTCACTACAGCTACTATTTTAGTATTGGTAAGAGATCCGTTTTCTATGGCATCTAAAATTGCTTGTAAATTCGTTCCTCCACCTGACACTAATATACCTACTCTTAACATAGTTCTACTCCTGCTGCTCCTTTTTTAACTGTACCAATTACATATGCTTTTTCTCCCATTTCTGCTAAGCACTGGATAGCTTTTTGCGCATCCTCAGCAGTCATTGCAATTACCATACCTATGCCCATATTGAAAGTATTATACATATCCTTTAGTTCAATATCTGCGAGTTGTTGCATTAAGTTGAAAATTGGAAGCACAGGCCAAGAGCCTAAATTTATCTGTGCACTATATCCCTCTTTAAACATTCTTGGAATATTTTCAATGAAACCACCACCCGTAATGTGACTGATAGCTTTCATTGAAACACACTCTTTTAACGCTTGAATCGCTTTTACATATATTTTAGTTGGCTTAATTAATTGCTCGCCTACTGTTGTGCCAAGATCTTCGACATATACTGAAAGCTTTTCAACCGTTGGTTCAAATAATTTTCTAACCAAGGAATACCCATTGCTATGGATACCTGTGGAAGGTAGTCCAACTAGCACATCCCCTTCTATTACCTTTGATCCATCAATGATTTCTTTTTTATCAACGATTCCCACCGCAAATCCCGCTAAATCGTATTCATCAACTGAGTAGAAGCCTGGCATCTCTGCTGTTTCTCCACCAATAAGCGCCGCTCCAGATTGTCTACAACCTTCAGCTATACCTCCAACGATTGTTGCGATCTTTTCAGGTACATTCTTGCCACAAGCAATATAGTCTAAGAAAAATAACGGTTCAGCTCCTGAACAAACGATATCATTTACGCACATTGCTACACAATCTATACCTATTGTGTCATGCTTATCTAATACAAATGCAATCTTAAGCTTGGTACCAACTCCATCCGTACCTGACACTAAAATTGGTTCCTCCATTTTATGCTTTGCTAATGAAAACAAGCCACCAAATCCGCCTATATCTGTAACCACTGAATCTGTGAAAGTAGTTTTTACATGTTCCTTCATAAGCTCTACTGATTTGTACCCTGCTTCAACATCTACTCCTGCCGCCTTATAATTTATTGACATGGTTTTGCCTCCTGATCCTCAATTTGCATTGGATAATTACCCTTAAAGCATGCCGTACAAAAATCACATTTTGTACCTCTGCAAGTTTCTAATAAACCTTCAACACTTATATAACCTAAACTGTCCGCACAAATCATTTCTCTTATTTCATCAACTTGATGGGTGCTAGCTATTAATTTCTTACGTTCCGGAGTATCAATCCCAAAATAGCAGGAATACTTCACTGGAGGTGAACTAATTCTAACATGCACCTCTTTTGCTCCAGCCTGCTTCAATATATTGACTATATGTCGACTTGTTGTACCTCTTACAATCGAATCATCAATCATTACTACTCTTTTTCCTTCAACTAAACTTCTTATTGGATTTAGCTTAAGGCTAACTCCCATTTCTCTCATACCTTGATTTGGCTGAATAAAAGTTCTTCCAACATAACGATTTTTCATAAACCCACTTACATATGGAATTCCTGCTTCTTGAGCGTAACCATGTGCTGCTCCTATTCCTGAATCAGGTACTGCTACAACTACATCAGCTTCTACTGGATGTTCTTTTGCTAGGGTTTGTCCTGCTTTAAAGCGGGTATCAAAAACCTCAACGCCTTCCATAATACTATCTGGTCTTGCAAAATAAACATATTCAAAAATGCACATTGCAGATTTTTCAGGAGTGTCAATTTTCATTGTTCTAAGTCCATCAGAATCACAGATTATGATTTCCCCTGGTTCTACATCTCTAATAAATTCTACCCCTAATGCATCAAAGGAACAGGATTCAGATGAGAAAACATAGGAATCTTCTTTTTTACCAATCACTAGGGGTCTCATTCCAAGTGGATCTCTCGCAGCGATAAGCTTATGTGGCGTCATCACCAATAAGGAGTATGCCCCTTTAATAGTACCCATTACTTCTACCAGCGCATCTTCAATTGAATTGTATTTTATTCTACTTCTTGATAGTAATGCTGCAATAACTTCTGAGTCTGTAGTTGTTTGAAAGATCGTCCCTAGATTCTCAAGTTCAGTTCTTATTTTATTGGCATTGATTAAGTTACCATTATGGGCTAAGGCCATATGTCCCTTTGTATATTTCAGCACGAGTGGTTGTGCATTTTCGGCCAGGCTATCACCTGCAGTTGAGTACCTGACATGTCCAATACCAGTATGTCCTTTTAAATGATCGAGTATATAGTCATCGAATATTTCTGACACCATACCCATTTCCTTCCTATACAATATCGTTCCACCGTTATTTACTGCAATACCAGCACTTTCTTGCCCTCTATGTTGTAAGGAAAATAGTCCATAATAAGTCATTCTAGCTGTATCAAAATCATTCATATTGTATACACCAAAAATGCCACACTCTTCCTTTAATTTATCATCGTTCCACATTTTACTTCCTCCAATTTGTTCTTCACTAGGAAAAGTTCTGCATAATCAATACTTATCTATTATTCCCCTAAAAGTCTTTTTAATATTTCAAGATATGCACCTTCTACATTTCCTAAATCTCTACGAAAACGGTCTTTATCTAACTTTTCTTTGGTAACTGAATCCCAGAATCTACATGTATCAGGTGATATTTCATCTGCTAAAATAATTTCTCCACTTTTGGTTCTACCAAATTCTATTTTAAAATCAATTAATTCAATGTTTGCTTTCGATAAATACTTTGTTAATACTTCATTGATTTGAAAAGAATAGGATGCTATCGTTTCAATTTCATCTTGAGTCGCAAGCCCTAACGCATATATATGATAATGATTTATCATAGGATCACCAAGCTCATCATTTTTATAACAAAACTCGAGTACTGTTTTTTTCAACTTAGTACCTTCTTCTAATCCAAGTCGTTTGCTTAGACTTCCTGCTACAATATTTCTTACGATCACTTCTATTGGTATAATTTCAACTTTTCTTACAATCGTTTCACGATCACTAATTTCTTCTACTAAATGAGTCGGAATGTCTTTGGCTTCTAAGACCTTCATCAAATGGTTTGATACTCGATTGTTGATACTACCCTTTTCATTAATAGTACCTTTTTTCAAACCATTAAAAGCTGTTGCATCATCTTTATAATCTACTACAAGCAATTCGCTATCATTTGTTGTCCATACCTTTTTTGCTTTTCCTTCATACAGTAATGACACTTTATCCATCTTGCTGTACCTCCAATTATTTTTTGATCATTCTCTTCAGATAATCTCAACCATTCATTTCTTACCGCTTACTATGTAAACACTCTTATATTATAAACCCTTATTCAAATAGTGTTCATAACCTAATTTTTCGAGTGTAGTTGCTTTTTCCTCTACCATTTCCTTTAGCTCTTCTTTATAACGAACTATCTTGCTCGATATTTCCGCATTAAAGCTTCCAATTATTTGAGCTGCAAGTATGCCTGCATTCTTAGCACCATTAATTGCCATAGTTGCAACTGGAATACCTGGCGGCATTTGAACGATTGAGTATAGAGAATCAATACCATTTAAAGTTTGTGTCTTAATAGGAACACCAATAACGGGAACCGGTGTAATTGATGCTACCATACCCGGTAAATGAGCTGCACCGCCAGCACCAGCAATAAGAACCTTTAATTGTCTATCTTTTGCTTTTTTTGAATAGTCAAATAATCTATCAGGTGTTCTATGTGCTGAAACAATCGTTAATTCATATTCGATTCCAAAATAATCTAACATTTTTGCAGCCTCTTGCATAACTGGCAAATCTGAATCACTACCCATAATAATACCTACTTCAATCGCCATACGAACCTCCAATCAATCGTTGATGTTTCCTTCATGCTCTGCAATTATTTTAATAATCGCTTTTGCCTGGCTAGCTTCACTTCTTGCTTTTTCAACTGTTGAAGCACAAACTGTGAGATGTCCCATTTTTCTACCGGGTTTCACTTCTTGCTTACCATAAATATGAACCTTAACATTTGGAAGCTTAAATACTTCCTCTAAACCTTCAACTAAAGTGCTGCCTTCAGCTTCCTCTTCTCCAAGAAGGTTTCTCATAACTGTTGGACATCTAAGAGAAACGTCACCAAAAGGTAACCCAGTTATCGCTCTAATATGTTGTTCAAACTGACTTGTAAGACAACCTTCTATTGTGTAATGACCTGAATTATGAGGTCTTGGAGCTACTTCATTGATAAATATTTCTTCATTTGTCGTTACAAACATCTCAACACAAAACATACCAACTCCATGGAAAATCTCCATAACATCATATGCTAACTCCATGGCTTTTCGGGTACACTCTGAAGAGATGGACGCTGGAACAATCGTTTCATCTAATATACTATTCCTATGTATATTCTGACCAACTGGATAAATAACGATATCACCCTCTATACCTCTACATGCTAGGACTGAGATTTCCATCATAAACGGTACAAATTTTTCTACCATTAATGGAACTGCACCTCCACCTAAGGCACTATAAGCTTCCGCAATCATCGCCTCATTTTGGATAATTACATTGCCCTTACCATCATAACCTCCAGTACAGGACTTTAACATAATAGGATATGAATAGTGACTTCCCATGATCTTAATATCATTTTCATCATTTACTTTTTCAAATTCTGGGACAGGAATGTTTTTTTCATGTAATAAAGATTTTTGAGTGAATTTATTTTGAATGGTTGCTAGACTCGACACAGTTGGATAGACAATATGACCATCCTTTTCGATTTTTTCCAAAGCAGAAATACTAATATGTTCAAATTCATAAGTAATAACGTCTGACTTTTCAGCCAGCTTTTTAATAGCCTCTTCATCATCAAAGGCCGCAACGATATGTTCGTCTGACAAGCTATGAGAAGGGCAGTTTAAGGTTGGATCTAATGTTATAACATAAAACCCTAATTTTTTAGCATCTAAAATCATCATTTTACCTAACTGACCGCCACCAATAATTCCGATTTTCTTCTTTAGACAATTCATATGCGTTTCCTCACCTCAAGACAGAACGGTGTAAATAGATTGTTTCATATTTATTATTATACACCTCTTAATTGTTTTTTCCATATACTATTTTTACTAATTTGTAAAATCTATAGTTAAAACCTATATTAGATATTTTACAAACAATCCGGATAATAGTCAATGGTTTTTCCGAACATTATTTGACAAAATTAAAATAATATTCGGAAATTGTTTTGTGCATATTTTATTATAAAGCAATTTGTATTGATAATTGACTGATATAAATGGAAAAAGGATGCTCTTTTTACCACTTGTGTGGGTTTGAAGTCGCTAATGGTAAAATTGAAGAAAAAGTTAATTTAGATATTTAAAAACTTAAATCCAAGGTTCGTAGTTAATAAAACCAATCTTACTTGTAGATCTTTATTGGATGAATGAAAAAAACGATATCCGATATTTTTGAAGCTATAGGTTTTTTTCCATGTTTCTTGATAGATTTCTTCTAACCTTTCTGGAGACATATGCTTTGGCGAAAAAACAGCACAATGTTGACTGTATCTTGACCAATCTTTGGTAATAATTCTTCCTGCATCATCCATTTCTTTATAAAGCTGTGATCCAGGCGTTGGTGTTAAAATGGCAAAGCGCGTAAGATCCAGCTTTAAATATCGAACTTTTTCAGGGATAGATAGAAGAGACGCCTCAGTATCTCCATCAAAGCCTAGCACAAAGCACCCATTCACCGCTATATTGTAAGCATGAAATCGTTCAATAACCTCTTTATACTGCTCCACCTTAGAAAATTGTTTACCCACTCCCTTTAAGGACTCTTCACTGATTGACTCTAGGCCAATTAATACCCCTTTACAACCACTTTTTTTAGCTAAAGCCAACAGCTCGTCATCATACGCCACCTCAGCTGTGGCATTGGTTACCCATTTAATCTTAAGCTTCGTCAGCTCGTTCATCAACTCCATGGCATATGCTTTTGGAGCAAAAAAGTTTGGATCATAAAATATGAGGGACTTTGACTTGAGACTTATGATCTCATCAATAACACTTTGAACTGGACGTGGGTTACTTCTCCACATTTTTGCAATAGAACAGAATTTACAACGATTGATGCAGCCTCTGTCTGCAATTACTGTAGGAAATTTAACATACTTTTTTTTACTAATAGCCGCTCTTGCTGGTATAGGTATATCGGCAGCATCATATTCTTGACAGTATCTTTTTTGGGGAGTACCTTTCTTAAAATCTCTCAGAAACTGAGGAAAGGAGCTTTCGGCCGCACCAATGACTATCGTATCTGCATGTAACGCAACTTCATCTGGTAAATTGGATGTATGATAACCGCCACAAACAATGTATGCACCTCTTTTTCTGAAAGCCTCTGCATGTTCATATGCACGAAGACTAGAGGAGGTATCAAAGGATATGCCCACCAAATCATATTTTCTCTGATCATAGTTTACTTTTTGAG
The DNA here is from genome assembly GCA_002841625.1 of Firmicutes bacterium HGW-Firmicutes-1. Taxonomy (NCBI): domain Bacteria; kingdom Bacillati; phylum Bacillota; species Firmicutes bacterium HGW-Firmicutes-1. The sequence continues at coordinate 441,546 of PHAG01000001.1, forward strand.
ACATCTCATCGCATATATCCACTGTAGCATTCATGTCTTCAGGTATGAGCGCTACCAAAGATGCGAGCGTCATAGATCTATAGGCAATCATCGATGAAAAAAACCCTCTATAACTTCTTTCACGCGCATTCCAAGCATGTATTAATAGTATCCGCATCCTTTTAAATCCCCTTTTCCATTTTTTTATAATAGTCCTACATCCATATGTAAGCTTTCCTTCTCTAATGGTGCAAGGGACTCTTCCCAGTTCACCTCATAAAATTTACTTTGATATTTAATATGTTTTAATTCTTGAAAAAGGGTGGTGACGTAATGATTTTTAAATAGCCCTATCATTAAGAAATCATAGCCTTGCTCTTTTTCTGCAATTTTTTGAATAAAATAAGAAGCTATCTCAACATTATTGTCCTTCACACAAAGCATGTGATAATTGGCATAGTTAGCAACTTGATTGCATTTTGGAAGATTGGGGTAACCAAACCATGTCAGTGGAAAACCCTGTAAATACTTATAGATACCCTTATAGGCCGTTACGATATATTGCTTATGCGCTTGTTGATTCCACAACACACAAGCTGCCAAAATTTCTCCAGTCTCGTCCTGTAAGGTATAGATTGCATCCTCTGGAAATGCCTTCAGACATAAATCAGAAGGGAAAAGGGACCACTTTTTGGTATTGTTTTCATAAAACGCTTCAAGCTTTTCTGTATACCCGCATTCCAGCTTGTATATCTTGTCAGCTATATACTTACCTGTCTTAAAGCAATAAACAGTATATAAGCCTTTAAAATGATAACTCGGCATGTTTTTACGCTTCTTTTCAAGCATTTTTTGAACTGAGATATTCTCAATTAAAATGGTGGTGTAATAATAGTCTACCAGATGCTTCGTGTGTTCATAAATAAACTGGTAAACCCTCGCTATATAGGGTATTTTTTTGCGGTATTCAGGTAATATTTTCAAACTCGTCAAATAACCTACCCGCTTAATTTCGCCGTGAACATATGCCTCACGCATCACACAGCATCCTACAGCACAAAGTATATCTGCCACATGATCGTGTATAACAAGCAACATCACCTGATCTCCTTCTTGTAAAAAAGACAGATATGGGTTGGGTCGTCTGGTATACATCACGGATATATTACCGTCAAATTCTTCACATTCATAGATTTTAAGAATCTGCTCTGAATCATCTACTGATGCTAAGCGGAGCTCTAATTGATCATTTAGGTAGCTCATCCAAATTCCTCCCGATTGGAACATTCATTTTTTCGTCTATTTCCTCTCCCAAGCGCAAATTCATTGCCCAAAAAAGGGACCAAATAAGTGGACTTGAATGTCTCATGCTCTGAAGTCCTCTCCTTAGGACGGTAGGTAGATTTGAAAAAGCCTTTCGTGTATCTCGACACAGGCTACTTGTCTCATGGGCTGTCAGATTTTTCGGCTCAAACGCCAATTCACCGTAATGATAATTCGGCTCCAACCACCACTTATCATAAAGCAAACGTCCCTCAGCTTTTAGGCGATCATAAAGAGGTGTCCCAGGAAAAGGCAGCAAGTGATTAAAAGCCGCGGTATAAAAACGATGCTTCCTAGCAAATTCCAATGTTTTTTCAAAGGTTTTCTCTCCATCCCCATCATAACCAAGTACAAAGGTGGCATAAATACCAATTCCTGCAGCATGGATACGCTTGATGAGCTCATCCCTCTCACTACTTGTCGCGTTAAAGGCCTTATTCATTTGTTTTAAGCTTTGCTCCTCGACGGATTCAAAGCCAATGAGAATCAACTCACAACCACTTTTTTTCATAGCACGAAGAAGCTCAGGATTTTTTGCCATACTTAAGGTACCCTGACCAGCCCACTTAATTTTAAGGGGTTCCATTTTTTCAAATAACGCCATAGCGTTTTTAGGATCTGCAACTAAGTTATCATCCACCAAAAAATGGTATTTATATTTACTTTGCCTTATTTCTGCAAGGATACTTTCATGACTGCGTTTATAATATGTACCGTGATAATAACTCGAAATGGCACAAAACTCACAGCTATGACAACATCCTCTACCTGTTTCTATCAATGTAATGGGAAGGTATTTTTTATCCTTGAATAAGCTACGGTCAGGTAATACATCAGTATAGGCCACACCTCCCTGATAAATTCTCTCAAGTTGTTTGTGCTCATAATCCTGTAAAAGACCTTGCCAAACGGCCTCTGCATTCCCTACCACAATACTATCTGCATGTTCAAGTGCTTCCTCTGGACAAAGGGTTACATGATAGCCACCCATTAGGACCGTAACGCCTCTTGCTTTATAAGCTTTTGCAATTTCATAGCTTCTCCTTGCTGTATAGGTTTCCACACAAATCACAACCACATCTGTTGGCTCTTCATAAGGGATCAGTTCTAAACGGTCATCATAAAACCTAGTTTCAATATGTACTGGTGTAAGTGCCTTCAACACAGCGATAGTGAGTGGCTCCATTTTCCACGTGCCAATATACTTTTTGCCTGATTTTTTTCCAATTGCAGGAAGAATAAAGGTTAGCCTCATTTTTTCGCCTCCGGTATATCACTATTATCCGTCATCATTTCACGTGTAAAGTGTTTGAATTTATTGGCATAGCCTCTGTACCCAAAAATATTTGTTGATAATGCAATGAAAGGACTATGGGTAAAAGGGGCTAATCTTTTAAAAATCGAACTAAAGGAATAGGTCTCTCTCCAAGCCCATTCTATCCCCTCTTCTAATTCATCCTTCGTCATTTTAAGTGGGACAAATACACAGTGCTCCACATCATACAGGGCCCAATCTCTTTCGATGATACGGTTTTGTGCCTCAAGTTGATCATACAGCACTGTTTTCGGAAAAGGTGTTAAAATTGAATATCTGGGTAAATCAATTTTCGTTTTTATGACCATTTCAACCGTTCGTTCAAAAACAGTATTGTCCTCGTCATCACCACCAAACGCAAAACAGCCTTGAACCAATATACCTGCATGGTGAAGCTTCTTCATCAGCTCACCGTATTCCATCACCTTATTAACGCCCTTTTGAATAAACTTTTGTGAAGACTGACTAATGGATTCAAAACCAATGAGTAGTCCCCTACAACCGCTTTTACTAAAAATAGATATAAGCTCATCATCAATTCCCACAGAGGAAGTAACTAGACCAAACCATATTTTTTTAAGAGGAATCATGGCGGTAAATAATTCAATGGCATAAGCACGATCCGCAATCAAATTAACGTCTGGGAAAAGTATTTCCTTGGAATGGAGTGCTTCAATTTCTGAGATGACCTCACAAACGGGTCTTTTATAAACAGTTTTTCCGAATGCTGCTGGATATGCACAAAAAGTACAGGGTAGCGAACACCCTCTAACAGCTTCCACGCTATTCATAGTGATATAACGTTTTTTATTAAGTAAATCCCGTCTTGGTATCACACGGTTATCAATGGAAAAATCCAAGTTTTGAACATATCTTGGCTTGAGGCATTCGTTTTTGTAATCCATCAGCATTTGAGGAAACGTCTGTTCAGCAAAACCAGTCATGACCACATCTGCATGCTGAGCCGCTTCCTCAGGTAGCATGGTTGCATGTACGCCACCTATGACCACAGTTTTCCCGATCGATCTATAATAATCTGCATAGCGATAGCACCTAGAAGCCGTACCTGTTATAACAGTAATGCATATTAAATCTGCATCACTATCCAGCGGTATTGTGCCCGCTGTTTCATCATAAATGACAACCTCCGCCATAAGCTCTTCTGGCACCAGTGCTGCCAAGGTTGTAAGGGTTAACGGTGCGTAGTGAAGTGATTTTCCAAAACTGCCATTATATCGATGCATGGCACCTGCTGGCGCTAAAAGTGCTATTTTCATATATACTCTCCTTTAAATGATTGATCTAGTCCACTAAACAAACAGAGCAATGTCGGTTTAACATCTCCCAACCTCAGCCCATTGGCTACACATGCTTTCAGATATTCCTGCTCTGGGTGCCCTGAAAGTTTAAAAATCCTTAGCGGTTTTAGCTGACCTAGTTTTCTGCAATAATCATAATGAAAATTATCTCTTAAGGCTTCATCAACACCAATTGGTATGTGTTCAGCTTTAATATAAAGCACGTAGTGGTCAAGCTCAGGGGCTATCATGTAAAAATCCGCCACTACTATAAGCTTGTGAAGTGTCTCTTGAATAAAACCTTCACTCAGCTTTTCTCCAAATAAATCACATACTTTATCTGCTTTTCCTATGAACTTGAGCAAAGGAATACCGTTTTTCATGTCAACCACACGGACCTTATCATTCAGCTGATACCGATATAACCCGCCAGATGTAGTTAAAATCACTTTATAGTCTTGATTAACGCTTAATTCATGGGCCAAAGCAATGACATTGTCATGAACTGATTGAAACTCGAAAAAGTGGGAAAACACACTTAGTCTTGCTCCAACCTCATGTGCAAACGGAAAGGATACAAACCCTTCTGTCGCCAAAAGTCCTTTTGGTTGAATCGTCGCTTGAGGAAAGAGCTGTTCAAGTTTTTTTGCATAAACCTCTGCATTCCCATCGCTCCAACAGCTAATGACTTTAAGATTTTTCCAAAGCTTATAAAAATCTTGATCCCTTAGTACTTGACTGATATACTTCGCTCTTTTTTTATCCTTTTGGTATATTGTTTTTGTTAGCTTTTCTTCATTTTGTGCCATATACTCTAAAAGCAAAATTAAGTAGGTGGGATTCCAAATGGAAATCAATGTCAAGCACTTGCAGCTTAGCAGGTGAAAGGCCGTCTCAAAATAAAAGGCATCCATGTTAGGCAGCTTTGCTACTTTGGCAGGAACTGCAAAGACACTGTTAATGATCCTTCTTTCTAGCCTGCCAAAATAAGCACTATCTTCTTCAAATCCAATGGGTATACCACTTTTTGTGTATTGCTGTTGGGTGGTCGCTGGTGTTATTGACCAATAGCTCTTGCCCCATTTGACCCCTTTATAACTTGTGTAAAGATTATATACCCAAGGCTTAATCCCCTTTTGATACTCCTTCTTAAGCGATTGATTATAAGGGATAAGCTTTGAAGCAGAGGTTGAACCACTGGTAATCTCAAGTAAAAGTGTGGGTTCAATAAATAAATCGTTCTCACCCTCCTCTTGCAGGCGCGTGATGGCATTCACATAATCCTCATAATTTGTTAATGGAAGCTTCTTTTGAAATTGCGCTACATTTTCAATTTGATTAAATTGAAATTTTTCTCCGTAGGCTGAGTCTTGATTTCGTTTAAGAATGTCCATCAACAACTCGTTCTGTATCTCTTGGACTGCTTTATGTCCCACGTATCGTTTATATTCTTTTTTATATAACCAGCAACAAATGCTATTCATGATATAACAATAAAGTCTCACAAGCACCTCTTATTCCTCCATAAACATTCGTCTGGTAGTATTATGTAAATTATCAAGCTCTAATCGTGCCAGACAAACCAAATCTTGTCCATGAATGTAGTTTGGATTCGCATTTATAAAAAACTGAATATTTTTATCCTTAAGCTGCTTTGGGGTAATATCTGCCACACCCTCCTTAAGCTTATCCTTTTCCCCTCTATACTCAATGACACCTGTTTTTTCATTGTATTCTCCAGGGTACTTAAGCTGTCCAAAAGCATCTATAATCTGCTTTTCATAGTCAGGTGTCTGATCCTGATAATTTGGATAAAAGGTTTTATAAAACAGAGGAAGCATTTTATAGGTTTTATACCCTTTTGAAATTAAAAACCAATAAAATTCAGAAAACTGCTTACCATATTCGATAAAGCTCTGTGCAAATGTTCTGTACAGTGCCATGCTCCCCCAATAATCCTTGTGAATAATGGTATCACCAGAAAAAACACCATGAATCTCTTTGCCCTTGAGGGAAAAGGAAATCAATTTTTGGGTTGAGAAGCCTTGAATCTTCCCAGCTTCATCCTTAAGTAAAATACAATAGTCCTTCTCACTAAGATCACGGGTGAAATTGTCGTAAAGCATATGATCATAAAAGGTATTCATAAGAGTAAACATCGTTTTTATACACGTTTCTGTAAGTTTTTCTATTTCAATCATCTCACCATAAACTATCATATTGAGTCACCTTTCATTTTCTCTTCAGTTCCTAGAATCATTCCCTGTTTTTTATAAACCTCTTTTCTAAACAATGGGTTATAAGCATAATAAGTCATTAACCTAAAGGGTGAGCGCATATTCGTTTTAAAGTCCAATGAACGATAAAAAATGGACCATTTACTATTGAATTTTTTCCTGCACTCGAAACCTATTTCTGTTAACGCCTCACGCGTTATATGGAGTGGAATGATTGGTGCATGATTAAATCTGAAATCATCATGTAGCCACCATTTTCCATCAAAATGCAATCGATTATCCTTCTCAAGTTGTCTGAATAGGGGTGTATTGGGATAGGGCATTAGTATATTAAAGGCTGCAAAAGCAAACTTATTCTTCAAAGCAAATTGATAAATGTCCCTTATACTCTCCGGAGTATCATCGTCATGTCCAATGGTAAATGCAGCCCATGTCTGATGTCCAAAGCGACGCAATATCTTAATCTGTTCTTTATATCCGTCAAAATCAGAGCCAAGGTTACCTGTTTTATTCATTTTCTCAAGAGTATCCCTTTTGATAGACTCAAAACCAATGACATTACCCATACAACCACTCTTCATCATTAAGCGCATCAATTCTAAATCCTGAGTCATATCAATGCTGGCTTGACTTACCCATTTGATCTTAAGGGGAATAAGTGCTTTAAATAATGCTTTGGCTTTATCTTGATCAGCTACAATGTTGTCATCCACAAAAAAGATAAATTTGAGCTTTTGCGTTTTGATTTCATAAACGATATCTTCTATAGGTCGACAATATTGTTTTTGCTTAAAGAACACGCTCGATGCGCAAAAATGACACCCATTGGTACAGCCTCTACTAAACTGCATAAGAGAAATGGGTAAGTAACCCTTTCCCTTAAAAATATCCCTTCTAGGTATGATGCCTTGTTGAGGCACTAAAAAAGTTCCCTCATAAATTTTTTTTAATTGATTGTTTTTAAAATCTTCCAAAAACTCCATCCAAACGGTTTCCGCATCCCCTATGATGACGGTATCTGCATATAATAGGACTTCCTCTGAAATTAATGTAGGGTGCATGCCACCCATAACCACAGGTATATGTCTTTCTTTAAACTGCTTGGCAATCTCATATGCCCTTTTCGCTGTAAAAGTCTCAACTGTAATTGCAACTAAATCCGTTTCTTGATTATATGGAATCTCCTCCATACGATCATCATAAAAACTTATGTCAAACTCCCTAGGTGTTAATGCCGCCAAAATACCAATCTGTAAGGGCTCCATACGACCTTCATCCACATAAGCCCCCTCCATCATACGTCCCATATTGGGTTTGATAAAAGTAATTCGCAAATTCTCCCCTCCTTATAGCAGTCTACCTTGTTTTTGAATGATCTCACGTCTATTGATAAAATTTGCTGCTAAAAATATTGCCAAATGCTCCCTATTGGCGTGGCCGTAAAGACCGCGCTTAAAGATATTTGAATAGGTATTAAAGCTACTTCTAATTCTATAACAGCCCTCTTTGAGCTGTTGTGGCGTCATTTGCTTGGGAATAAACATTGCATCCCCATATTGATAATTAGGGTCAAGCCACCATTTATCGTGAATGAGCCTTCCCTCTGCTTTAAACCTATCATAGAGCTTGGTACCAACCATAGGCATCAGGGGATTAAAGTTTGCCAATATCATCTGGCTTTTCAGTGCAAATTCCAAGCAAGTGTCAAAGGTATCCACTGTATCCATGTCATAGCCCAGTATAAAAGTGCCATAGATCATCAAGCCATAGCTTTGTAATTTTTTGATGACTTCGTCATAGTTAATATGGGCTATATTAACCGCTTTTTTCATCTGCTTCAAATTATCATCGTTTAGAGTTTCAAAACCAATTAGAACACAAATGCATCCACTTTGAACCATAAGTTGAAGTAGTTCATCATCAGCAGCGATATCAATGCTAATTTGGCATACCCATTTCATTTTTAGCGGAATGAGTGCCTTAAGGAAGGCAATGGTATGATTACGATCTATAAATAAGTTATCATCTACAAAAAACACAAATTTTGCTTTTTTTCTAATGATTTCATCCACCACATATCCTATGTCTCTATACCGAATACTACTACCATAAAAGGCACTTATACAGCAAAATTCACAAGAAAATTTGCAGCCTCTGCTATATTGGACGGGTGTTATTTTACTGTATTTCTTTCCAAGAAATATAGATTCATCAAAAAAAACGTTAGAAATATCAGGTTTTTCATGAGCTTCATAAATGCTTTTAAGCATTCCTTTTTCAAGATCGTTCAGTACGTTAAGCCATGTATTTTCTGCATCCCCTAAAATAACACTATCTGCATATTCCAAAACCTCTTGGGGCATAAAGGTAGGATGATATCCTCCTAAAACAACTTTTATATTTTGCATTTTATAAAGTGCGGCCAATTGATAGGCTCGCCTTGCTGTAAACGTTCCTGTAGAAATAGCCACCAAATCACAATCCAGATTTTTGGGTACTGCTTCAATTCGATCGTCATAAAATTCTATGGTATGGTGCTTTGGAGTCAACCCTGCTAATATAGCAAAGGCCAAAGGCTCCATAGCATCCGTTGAACGTGCGCCCGTTATCCCCACTTGTATAAAAACTATTTTCACAGATTATATCCTCCCCATAATATCAAGGCACTTTTTTAAAAAGCCCTGACATATTTTAAACTTTTTGTATATATCTTTAGAGATTACTCTTGTCTATGTTACAAAACCTCCGCATTCCATTCGGTTAAACTTTATTCTAACATATTTCAGCATTTATTGACAATACGGATTAACCAAGTGCCATTCATATCCCTACCAGGCTCACGTTCTTGTAACCTAAAATAAAGGCAGCCCTCGAAAAATCAATTTCGCAGCTACCTTTATCTAACAAACTATACAATATTTACTCAATTACCTTGTGAAGCAAACAATCAATCGCTACTTACTCACAAACAGTGTTTATAAGCGTTTTAGCAAAACCTCCGTCTCCACGTCTCCACATGTAATACATTTCACGTAAAAGAGCATTCCCTTTCGTTTATTCATTATGAAAAGCTTCATTTAGTAATTGGGTACCCGGTAGAACGAATCTGCCATCCTGTAAAATAACAATCTTTTCATTTTTCTTAGTAATAACCTCAATTAATTCAAGTTCATCATAAGGAATCGTAACGTCGGTATGCTTATAGGTGTATGCTTGACTAATATCAGTTTTTCTCTTTAATGATTTCTCATTGTCTCTTGCTATTATTTCTTTACCATCAGAGTTGCATACGAATTGATCTTCACTCCAAGAAAAGCAAGTATCTCCAATTGCAAAATGAGGGCCTGTTTTTTCAGCGATCAGAATCGGCAATACATGATTAATATTATATTTTTTAGCCATGACGTACGCAATGGTGTTTGTTCCAATTGCAAATTCACCTAATGGTAAGGTTTTGTGTGGATGAAGTAAATTTTCATGTATAAATTTTTTGTTTTCTTCTTCATTATCAAAATTTGAACAAGTATACGCATCAATCATTCCATCTTTAAAGGTCATTTCAAAATTTTCATATTTTAAATCATTTAAATAAACTTGTGAAACATGAATGATTCCATTTGTACCTGTTAATAACGGAGATGTGAAAACTTCTCCAACGGGTATATTAACATCTGCTGTACAATTTTCAAAGTTAGTTTCCTTTTCAGGATTGGTTAATGGATGTAGCTTAACTAAAATATCCGTTTTGTTTTCACCTTTCCCTACAACATGAACAAAGTCACCTAAGTCAAGTGTATCAATCATAATTTTATGAATCCTGTCGTAAACATCATTATCCAATGTATTTACTTTGATTATTTCATCAAAAATTTCCTCGTATCGATCACCAATTTCAGGTACTGGATAAGTTATAATAACAAAGCTAGTTGCACTACTTGGTAAATATTTTTTGAAATTTTTATTTATATTTGTAGTATGGGCATTTTTCAATTCTGTTTGTTCATCATTATAAGAAATGCTGTCACTCTTACTCTTTGGCGTAAACGGCTCTTCTCCAAAGGATTCCTGAACAGCAGGTCCAGCCATAACCTTAAGTAAATCTTTGTGTTTTTCTAAGCTATTCGCATATGACTTTTCATAAGCATCGGTATATTCTTTGCAATAGTACAACGCTTCATCAAATCTATGGTCATAACTATATTGATGACTAGGCTTTGTGGAAATCAACCTAGGTCTTGCTGCCGTAAATGGATCTGTGTAAACTAGAGGCTTCAAATCCAACTTTGCAAAATTATCAGCGGCTTTTCTAATCACTCGTTCAAAGCCTATCGGATAAGCTAAATTAATTGACCTTTTTTCAGAAAGAGGCATTTCTTTATTTCCATTCAAATACCCTCTCTCAAAGCCCTCCGTAAAAACATTAGCCATCTTATTGATTTTTTCCTCTGACAGACTATTCATATACAGGGCTGTCTTAATTTCATTCTCACCAATATACATTCCATACTTAAATAAATATCTTAAGTCTGTTAGCTCAGATTCCATCAGAATTTTCGAATAGCAATTATACAAAGGATCAAACTTTCTCAAAATGCTTGCCTCAACCTTTAAATCCATATCCTCCATTGCTTCTGCATAGATTAACTGCTTAATTTGCTTTGCATCTTCCTTTGAAATAGCTTCATACACTTGAATGAATAGCTCATTGGTAAGTACGATCGGGGCTAATTGATTTTCAATAACCAGAGGAATATAGTTCATGATTTTTGTATATAAGCAGCAAAGACTTTGTCCAATTTCTTTTCCAAATAGCTGTACACATATTTCCGGATTCGCATAACTATCTTCATAAGCCGTACCTAGTACATGCTTGTATAACTGTTGATTAACTGCTTTCAGTTCCTCAAAAGTTGTATTTTCAAAATAATCATCACACAAATCCTGACTAAGTTTATCCATGAAATATATATAGTTACATGCACTATTAAAGTAGGAATAGTAATCTCCTTTACTACTCGTTTCCACCTCAATTTTATTAATTTTTTCTAAACTATTAAGATATCTGTCTTCATATTCTTTGTTAATACTATTAAAATAATTAAATCTTCTCATAAAATCCCACCTTTCCTTTTCTATATATTTATAATTACATCATTGCTTCAAGCATTTCTTTCAATATAGCTGTTACAGCTTGCGGATTTGCTTTCCCTTTTGTCATCTTCATCATCTGACCCATAAGAGTATTTAAAGCAGCACCTTTTCCACTTAAGTAATCCTCAACAGGCTTTGGATTGTTAGCAATGACTTCACTTGCCATTTTTTTAAGTTCAACATCATCACTAATTTGCTTTAAGCCTTTTTCTTCCACTATTTTTTCTGGTCTTTCTCCAGTTTCCCACATCTGAGCAAAAACCGTCTTAGCAATACTAATACTAATCGTTCCATCCTCTATTAGGTTAACCAATTCCGCTAATAATTGTGCGTCAAAGGGAACGATTGCTTGTTCTTTTTCTTCCTCTGTCAATCTTTGAAATATATCAGATATAATCCAGTTTGCAAGTGATTTTTTGTTACTACACGTACTACCAGCATTTTCAAAAAATTCAGCCATTCGTCTAGATGCCACAATTAAATCTGCATCGTAATTACTTAACCCAAAATCCTTTAAATATCTCGCTTTTCTTGAATCTGGCATTTCTGGTAGAGATTTTTTTATTTCTTCAATTGTTTCCTCGGTAGTTACAATTGGCATCAAATCTGGCTCAGGAAAATATCTATAATCATGGGCTTCTTCCTTACTACGCATAGAAACAGTTACGCCCTTTCCTTCATCCCATCTTCTCGTTTCTTGAACAATTGTACCGCCCTCTTCTATTACTTTTATTTGTCTTTTTGCTTCATATTCAACTGCTTTAACAATAAAGCCAAAAGAGTTCATATTTTTCATTTCTGTTCTTGTACCTAACTCTTTTGCACCTATTTTTCTAATAGAAAGGTTTACATCACATCTTAGAGAACCTTCATTCATCTTACAATCAGATACATCAGCATATAGAAGTATTGTTCTAAGTTTTTCAAGATATGCTTTTACCTCTGCAGCAGATCTTAAATCAGGTTCAGAAACAATTTCAATAAGTGGTACTCCGCATCTATTGTAATCAACCAAAGAGCCTTCTCCTGAGTCATGAATTAATTTGCCAGCATCTTCTTCTATATGAATTCTTGTAATACCAATGTCTTTTTTGATACCCTCAACGTCTATTTCTACCTTTCCTTCATAGCAAAGTGGTAAGTCAAATTGAGAAACTTGATACGCCTTAGGTAAGTCTGGATAGAAATAATTCTTTCTATCTTGTTTACTAAATTGATTTATTTTACAATTGGTTGCAAGACCAGCTCTAATAGCATATTCAACAACCTTACCATTTAATACTGGAAGTGTTCCTGGCATCCCCGTACATATCGGGCAGCAATGGGTATTTGGCTCACCGCCAAATTCAGTTGTACAATCGCAAAATATTTTTGTATGTGTTTTAAGTTCAGAGTGAACTTCTAATCCCAGTACTATTTCATAATCTTTGTAACTCACATCATTCACCTCTTTCTTAAAGGATTGGTTTTTTATTGATTAATGTACGATTTTTTTCATATGCATGAGCTACTTTTATGATTGTGCTTTCTGCAAAAGCTTTTCCAATAAGTTGAATCCCAATTGGGAGTCCCTTCGAGTCAAAACCTGAATTAATTGATAGAGCTGGTACACCAGCAATATTAATTGGCACAGTACATATATCATCCATATACATCTCAACAGGATTATTGATTTTTTCTCCTAATTTAAAGGCAGTTGTTGGTCCAGTAGGAGTTAAAATGATATCAAAATTCTGAAAGGTTTGATCAAATTGGTTTTTAATAAGGGTTCTTACTTGTTGTGCTTTTTTATAATAAGCATCGTAATAGCCTGAGCTTAGAGCATAGGTTCCAAGAAGAATTCTACGCTTGACCTCAGCACCAAAGCCTTCATCTCTTGTTTCTTTATATAGTTCTAACAAATTATCGTATTTCGCTGCCCTGTGACCATATTTTACTCCATCAAAACGAGCTAAGTTAGAGGATGCTTCCGCCGAAGAAATCATATAGTAAGCAGGAAGAGCATATTTAGTCATATCTAAGCTTACTTCTTCAATGATTGCACCTAATTTCTCTAATTCTTTTGCAGCATTTAATGTACTTTCTCTAACTTCCGCTTGAATACCTTCTCCAAAAAATTCTTTTGGAAGAGCAATTCTCATTCCTCTAATGTCTTGATTTAGACTTTTAGAATAATCTGGATGTTCAATTTTTGCTGAGCTAGAATCAAGTGGATCATATCCACAAATTAGATTCAGTGCAAGTGCCATATCTTCTACATCTTTTGTTAAGGGACCGATTTGATCTAATGATGAAGCAAATGCAACTAAGCCATATCTAGATACTGCCCCATAAGTTGGCTTCATTCCTACGATTCCACAATAATGTGCAGGTTGTCTGATAGAACCGCCAGTATCTGAACCAAGTGAAAAAGGAGTTTGGTCTGCAGCTACACTAGCCGCGGAACCACCAGAACTACCCCCTGGTACGCGTTCCAAATCCCAAGGATTTTTTGTTCTTTTATAATGAGAGTTTTCAGTTGATGATCCCATGGCAAACTCGTCCATGTTTAATTTCCCGAGTAGGATCATCCCTTCATCTTGAATTTTCTGGGTTACTGTTGCATTATAGGGTGGTATAAAATTATCAAGAATTTTAGAGGCACAGGTGGTTTTAATCCCTTTTGTACAAATATTATCCTTAATCGCTATTGGTATTCCAGCAAGCTTTGGAAGCGTAATACCCTTCATTCGTTTTTCATCAATTTCACGAGCAGCTATGATTGCTTCTTCACCGCTTATTGTTAAAAATGCGTCTACTTTATCTTCTACCTGTTGAATTCTATCTAAAAAAGTCTTAGTGATTTCTTCACTACTGACTTGCTTTTGACTAAGTAATTCAACTAGTTCATGGGCTGTTTTTTCAAATAAAGCCATAATTATTTCCTCCTTAAAACTTATTTACTCAACAATTTTTGGAACACTGAAACATCCTCTTTCTTGGCTAGGCGCATTTGAAAGTAATTGCTCTCTGTCCATTGAAGGTTTGATTTTATCATCTCTAAAAACATTATTTATTGGGATAACATGTGCGGTTGGAATGACTTCAGTGATATCTAACTCATTCATTTGATCGACAAAGGCTATGATGGATTCCATATCTTTTGTCATGTGTTCTTTTTCACTTTCGGTAAGATTTAATCTTGCTAGATTTGCTACGTGGGTGACTTGTTCTTTGGTTATCTTCAAAAGAGTTCCTCCTTGTATATGCTAATACGGTTATGCCATATATTTCCGACATTATTAAAGTACATTTTAACATAACAATAAAGTTTGTACAATAATAAGAATTAAATGTGATTGGGTTGTCTGAACCATTTATGATAATGTCCTAGTATATCATTTGTGATTATGTCCCGTTTGATAAATCTATAGTATGATATAACCTCATCATAAAATTAGACAGG